>JBJOIA010000288.1:0-2642 GCA_046047395.1 Bacteroidota bacterium
CTCCAGGGGGCGGATATCGTTGGTTATCCTTAGGAAATGAAGGCTGGGAGGTAGCACAAGCCCTTGCCAATCAAGGAATAGCTGCTTTTGTTTTAAAATACCGATTGCATCCTACTCCTGAATCTTTAGAAGATTTTACAGCTTGGATGAATCGTCCGAGGCCAACTCCACAAAAGTCCACAGATTCATCTAAAACCCCTGCTAATCCATTAATGCAATTGGATTTATCCAATCAATTAGAAGATGCAGAGGCAGCATATAAAATGATTATTGCCAATGCAGACAAATGGGGCGTTGATATAAACCGAATTGGAATGATTGGCTTTTCTGCAGGAGCTGGATTGACTATGCATTCTACTTTGAATTCAAAAATAATGAAATTGGCTTTTATTGGTCCAATTTATGGAGGAATGGGACCTGTGGATGTCCCTAAAAATGCCCCTCCAATGTTCAATGTCATTGCTTCAGATGATTTCTTATTCCGTGGGCAATTTGGAGTGATTGATTCCTGGTTTAAAGCAGGAATACCAGTTGAATTTCATTTATATCAAAATGGTGGACATGGTTTCGGCTTAGGAAATCCAAATCGAACAAGTAATAAATGGTTTGATGCATTTATTCACTGGTTGGATGTAAATCAGTTTTTAGTTAAAAAATAATTAAGCTGAATAACAAATTTTGGTTTAGAATAAAGTAAACCACGGGAAAGATTTTGAGAAATAGGTATTTGGTAATTAGCCATAATACCTATTTTTTTATACGAATTTGAAAAGCCTACATTAATAAAATGGACATCCCCTCCTGTTTTAGAATTGGGAATTTCTCGATCCATGGATTCATCCTGATTTTCATAACTATACCCGATCATTGGACTAATACTTGAATTCTTCAGGGAAATCGTCTTATAGGTGTTTAAATTCATTGAAATTCTATCTCCGTATTGATATCCTAATTTATTGGTATTAGACTTAATATAGGTAGAATTCAAATTTAAACCATAATCATGGTATCGAAGGGAATAATTTATATTAAAAATAAAATCAAAAGCTCCTGTACCTAATTGAAAATTAGGATTATCGACTTCCATTTTATTGGACAAATCGTATTCAAATTTGGCAAGTGGAAATTTTGTACCTAAACCAATTGAAATAATATTTCCTATTTTATGATTATTCTCCTTTGCGTAGCTATTAAATAAGGTATAATTAACCAAAATACTTGGATCAGAAAGTCCATTTAATTTTAAAGTTTCTGTCTTTTCGATATTCGTATTCCAATTATAAGGAATTAAGCCTATTATCTGAGTATTTCTAAATGGAAAAGCTTGCATCCAAAGCTCAGTCCCTAAAAATTCTTGTTGAATTTCTAGTGAATTATTTCCCGGATGTGCAGTAAAATTATTCGATTTGAAACGAATTCCAATAAAAGAGTTATTAGATTGAGGCATCATTCCAAAATAGGAAAAACCATTTGCACAGCCACAAATATCACAACCTATTGAGGTATAGGAATAAATAAAGAAAAAAAGGATATATAAATATTTCATTAAAAAGAAAATCGAGGATTCGTTAAATATTCTTTGTCTGTAAGAGTTAATAAAAAAGAAATAATATCTTTTTTGTCTTGTTTACTCAAGGAAATTCCATTGCCTATGGCGGTATCAATATTCGGTATATCTGCAATACCCGACTCATAATGATTCAATACTTCTTCTAAGTTTGTAAACCTTCCATCATGCATATAAGGCGCAGAAAACTCAATATTGCGCAAGGTCGGCGTTTTGAATTTGTATTTATCACCTTCCAATTCTGTAATCCTAAACCTTCCTAAATCATTCAACTTATTTGGTGGTAAACCATTATTCCTAAAAGCATTATCAGTAAACAATGGTTCTCTATGGCAGGTCTCACATTTCTGAACGAATAAATCATATCCGCGTTTTTCTTGTTCAGAAAAAACAGCACCTTCATTTCTTTTTACTTGATCATATTTTGAATTTGAAGAAACCAAGGAATTCATAAATTGGGATAAGGCTTTTAAAAAATTTGCGGAAGTGATGGAATCAGAACCAAATGCTTTTTTAAACATGGGAGGATATTTACTTGTTTTTTGCATTTTCTTCAAAACATTTTCCAAATTTTCATCCATCTCAACTGGGTTTTCAATTGGGGCAATAGAGAATAAATCCAAATCATGCACGCCACCGTCCCAAAAAAAATTGGTATACCAGGCAGTATTGACAATAGACATTGAATTTCTAAAACCAATTTTATTATCAATTCCATGAGATAAATCATGTCCATGATGCGTAAAAGCAGCATTTTGATTATGACATTCCGCACAGGAAATCGAATTATCTCGAGATAAAATTGGGTCATTAAAAATTGCCTTTCCTAATTGGAAACCATTTTCGGTAATGGGATTATTTGTAAAATTATAAACAGGATTGGGAAAATTCCCCGGCACTTCCAATGGTATTTCAAGGTCTTCCTGAGGATTTTCATCCCCAGGAATTCCTTTTGAATTACAGCTAATTATTAGTTCAAGAAATAGGATAAAATACCAATATTTCATTCGCTTTTTATTGAATTAATAATAAACATTCCTGCATAATTATCTGCAATAAATTTCCCTTTCGTAGG
>JBJOIA010000289.1:0-8400 GCA_046047395.1 Bacteroidota bacterium
TCGAATCCTGACTATCAAAAATTTCTTGGAAAAATTCCCAATGGGCATTGGTTGCTAAATCATTTTCCAAGGAAATTCTGGAAAAATACACCATAGAATTATTTATAGGACTTAATTTCCAACCTCCACGAATCATTGTAAAATTTATAAAGGCTAAAATAATCCAAAGCCAAAAATTCTTAAAGGAAAGATTAAATTGGTATTTATTTTCTAAAAACAGCCATTTTGTTAATTTTATTCTTAGAAAGAAATAAAGAAAAACAAAGCCAATAAATGAAAGAAACATACTTTGGGAAAAACCTGAAATTGTTGCTTCATAAGGATAATTAAAAAATATTTCAATTGATTTTTTTGTAATTTTTTCATTCCATTCTCTTAATAAATTTAGATTAATAAAGGACATAGTAATTACCAATATTAGAAACACCTGAAAGAAATAATAATTCAATTTATTAAAAAGAAAACCATATTTTTTGGAGAAAAAAACAGGAATTGAGGCTAATAATGGTAAAGCTAATAGATACCCTGTGGCTGAGAGGTCTAGCCAGATGGAATGTAGGAAAATTTCAGAAAACTTATTCCATAAATTTCCATTTATTCGATCTAAAAAATAAAGGACTAGGATTATCCTATTTAGAGCAAAAATCAAATACCAAGACAATCCAAGTCTTGCTATAAGGACAAGAAGATTTTTCAATTTTAAGTGGTTATGAAACTTAAGTTATTATTAAACAATTCCATCTTTTAATAAGTCATGAAGGTGAATAAATCCAACAGGTTTAGTTTTTTTAAAAACTACAAGTTGAGTTATATTATTAGTTTGCATCAAATTTAAGGCTTCTGTGGCATAGGCATCCGATTGTATGGATTTCGGATTCTTAGTAAGCACCTCTAAAATACTTAGGCTGGCTAAATTATCTGTTTTTTCTAAGGCTCTTCTAATATCTCCATCTGTAATAATTCCTGCCATAGATTGGTCTTTATTTAATACGAGGGTAGCACCTAATCTTTTGGCTGAAATTTCAATTATTGCCTCTTTGAGGCTATTTTCAATGGAGATTACTGGAAATTCGTGATTAGGATAAATATCTTCTACTTTTAAATATAATTTTTTACCAAGTGTACCACCGGGATGGTATTTGGCAAAATCTTTTGAACTAAACCCTCTAGCTTCTAATAAACAGACTGCAAAAGCATCACCTAAAGCCAAACTTGCCGTAGTAGAATTTGTTGGAGCAAGATTTAAGCTGTCTGCTTCTTTTTCAATGGGCACATGAAGAACAAAATCGGAATTTTTTGCCAAATATGAATCTTTCTCAGAAACTAATGCAGCAATTTTCACACCTAATCGTTTTACTAGAGGAGTTAAAACTTTGATTTCTGGTGTATTACCAGATTTAGAAATTAATATAACAATATCATCCTTTTGAATCATCCCTAAATCTCCGTGAATTGCATCCGCTGCATGCATAAAAATAGAAGGAGTACCAGTAGAATTTAAAGTTGCAACTATTTTTTGTCCGATAATTGCAGATTTTCCAATTCCAGAAATAACGAGTCTGCCAGGATTTTTTAAAACAAATTGAACTAATGAAATAAAATCATTATTAATACTATTAACTAGATTAGAAATAGATTTACTTTCAAGTTCAAGAACTTTTTTTGCAGTTGATTCAATATTTTTAGTTAAATTCAATATAGAATATATTTTATGAGTCAAAGATAGTATAAAATTTTGATTCTTTTTGCTCATAATCAACGTTCATGATAGGTACAGAAATCATAAAGGAAAGGTTAAAACAAACATTTGGATATAACCAATTCCGTGGAGAACAGGAGGCAATTATCCAAAATACCCTGGCCGGTAAAAACAGTTTTGTTTTGATGCCAACTGGGGCTGGGAAGTCTTTGTGCTACCAATTACCTGCAGTTATTATGGACGGAACTGCCATTATTATCTCCCCCTTAATTGCATTAATGAAAAATCAGGTTGATCAATTAATCAATTTTGGAGTGAATGCTCAATTTTTAAATTCTTCTTTAAATAAAAGTGAAATTATACGAGTTAAGGAAGATGTGATTAAGGGAAAAATAAAATTATTATATATTGCACCTGAATCATTAATTAAGCCTGATAATCTAGATTTTTTACGTTCAGCAAATATTTCTTTTGTGGCCATTGATGAAGCTCATTGTATCTCTGAATGGGGGCATGATTTTCGTCCAGAATACAGAAAAATAAAGGGAATTGTAGAGAATATTAATAAAAGTCTTCCTATTTTAGCTCTCACAGCAACTGCAACTCCAAAAGTTCAATTAGATATTCAAAAAACTTTGGGAATGGAGGATGCCCAGGTTTTTAAAACCTCTTTTAACAGAACAAATTTATATTATGAAATTCGTTCAAAAAGGGAAATTGAAAAACAGATTATTCGATTTATTAAATCTAAACCGGGGAAGGCAGGAATTATCTATTGTTTAAGTAGAAAAAAGGTTGAAGAGGTAGCGGAATTAATGAAGGTAAATGGAATTAAGGCTCTACCATACCATGCAGGTTTAGATGCAGCAATTAGAATTGAGAACCAAGAGGCTTTCTTAAAGGAGGAAGTGGATATTATGGTAGCAACCATTGCTTTTGGTATGGGAATAGATAAACCCGATGTGCGATTTGTAATCCATTATGATGTCCCAAAATCGTTGGAAGGGTACTACCAAGAGACGGGAAGAGCGGGACGAGATGGACTTGAAGGGACATGCATAATGTTTTATTCATATGAAGATATTCAGAAATTAGATAAATTTAACAAGGATAAATCACAAAGTGAGAAAGAAAGTAATAGAATCCTATTGGAAGAAATTGCGAATTATGCTAATTTGGGACTTTGTAGACGAAGACAAATTTTAAATTATTTTGGTGAATCATTTAATGAAAATTGTGGCTATTGTGACAATTGTATGAATCCGAAGGACAGTTTTAAATTAGAAAAAGAGGTCGTATTGGTTTTAGAAACCATTCAGGCCGTAGGCGAATCATTTGATACAGCCCACATTGCCAATATTTTAGATGGCAAAAAGACTCCATTTATTGAAAGTAATGGACATTCCAAATTATCCTATTTCGGGAAGGGCAAAAATCCTTCTTGGATTGAAGACGATGATGATGAGGAGGAGGAAGATTCCAGAAAAAAATCTTCTGAAAAATCTGATGCCTCACCATGGATATCCATTATTAAACAAATGGTTGTTTATGGATTAATTTCAAAGGATATTGAAAAATCAAATTCTTTGATATTGACTGAGAAAGGTAAATCTTTTATCAAATCTTCATCCCCATTGAAATTCTATGAGGATCATGATTATGAGAATGAGGAGTTAAAAGAAGAGGAACCAGAGCAGTTTATTGGAAGTTCAAAGGCTTATGATGAAGGATTATTCGAATTACTTTCGAATTTAAGAAAGAAAATAGCCAAGGAGAAAAATTTGCCTCCTTATGTAATTTTCCAAGACCCTTCTTTGGAAGAAATGGCTACTACTTATCCAAGCACAAACGAGGAAATGGCTCAGATTAACGGGGTTGGGATGGGAAAAGTGGTTAAATTTGGAAAACCATTTTTAGATGCCATTAATCGTTATGTTGAAGAAAATGAAATTGAAACAGCAAAAGAAATTGTTGTAAAATCTACTGCTAACAAATCAAAATTAAAGATTTTTATTATTCAGCAGGTGGATAGAAAAATAGATTTGGATTTAATTGCAGATCAAAAAGAGCTAACAATGGAGGAATTAATTACTGAAATTGAAGCAATTTGTGATTCAGGAACAAAATTAAATTTAGATTATTATATCAATCAAGTAATAGATCCTGATAAGCAAGAAGAAATATATGATTATTATATGACCGCTTCTACGGATAATATCAAAACTGCGCTTTTAGATTGTAATATTGATGATGTAAGTGAAGAGGAATTGAGATTGATGAGAATTAAATTTATGAGTGAATTAGCTAATTAAAAAATGAACGTATTAATTATTGGATCGGGGGGTAGAGAACACGCTTTCGCAGCAAAAGTTGCAGAAAGTCCATTATTAGATGAATTATTTATTTCACCGGGAAATCCGGGAACTGCCCAATTGGGAACAAACCTTCCTTTTGGTGTTAATGATTTTGAAAATATTGAAAAAACAGTTCGAGAAAAAAATATCGAATTATTAATTGTAGGTCCTGAAGAGCCACTAGTAAGAGGTTTGAGGGATTATTTAGAAGGGAAAGAGGAATTCAAAAACCTATTAATTATTGGCCCAAATAGTACTGGGGCACAATTAGAAGGCAGTAAAGATTTTTCTAAAAACTTTATGAATAAATATGGGATACCAACCGCGAAGTCTCAAACTTTCATAAAGGATACCATTCAAGAAGGTTTAGCCTATTTAAAAACTCAATCTTTACCGATAGTTCTAAAGGCGGATGGTTTGGCAGCGGGCAAGGGTGTGATTATTGCCAAAACATTGGAAGAAGCTGAAACAACCTTAAAGGAAATGTTAGAAGAGGCAAAATTCGGTGAGGCAAGTTCAAAAGTAGTAATTGAAACCTTCCTTACGGGAATCGAATTATCAGTTTTTGTATTATCTGATGGAAAATCACATTGTTTACTTCCTGAGGCTAAAGATTATAAAAGAATATTTGATAATGATGAAGGTTTGAATACGGGAGGAATGGGTGCAGTGAGCCCTGTTTCTTTTGCAGATGAAACTTTTATCAATAAAGTAAAAAAGAAAGTCATTGAACCTACTATTGAGGGATTAAAATCGGAAGGTATTGATTATAAAGGATTTATCTTTATTGGTTTGATGAATATGGATGGAGAACCTTATGTCATTGAATATAATGTAAGGATGGGAGATCCAGAAACTCAGGTAGTATTGCCAAGAATCGAATCAGATTTCTTATCTTTACTAGTTGCGGCTGGTAAAGGCAAGCTGGAAGGACAAAAATTAGAGATTAGTTCAAAGGCTGCTGTTACAACAGTTTTAGTTGCAGGAGGATATCCTGAAGCCTATGATAAAGGAGATGAAATTACTGAAATAGATAAAGTAATTAATGCGAATGTTTATCATGCAGGGACCAAAATTGAAAATGATAAATTGGTTACAAATGGTGGAAGGGTAATAACTGTAACTGGAATGGCTAATACTATTGAAGGAGCTATTGAAAAATCTCAAAAAGGCGCTTCAGTAATTAAATTTAAAGGAAAACATTATCGAAAAGACATTGGATTAGATGTTTTAAGATATAATAAGAAATAAAATGGCTTGTAAATCCTGTTCGTCTGGAGCTTGTGGAACTGTAATTTCCGATGGTAAAGTTGCTGGTTGCAACAGCAATGGGGCATGCGGTACCGGAGCCTGCAATAAAATGAATGTATTCGATTGGCTGTCTGATTTGGATATGCCAAGTTTTCAAAGATTCCCCTATGTAGAATTAAAATTCAAAGGGGGTAGAAAAGAATATGTAAAAAATGCAGATAGTTTCGAATTATTTACAGGCGATCAAGTAGTGATTGATTCAGGTAATGGAAATTCAATTGGTATTGTATCCTTACAAGGAGAATTAGTTCGCCTTCAAATGATGAAAAAGGGAATTAAAGAATCGGATGAATTAGGAAAAATCATTAGAAAAGCTAATGAAAAAGATTTAGAAAAACATTTTCAGTCAATTGAAAAAGATTTACCTACGATGTACCGCACGAGGGAAATCATCAATGAACTTAAACTAAATATGAAACTTTCAGATGTTGAATTTCAATCTGACGGTTCAAAAGCCACTTTCTTTTATTCATCTGAAGATCGAGTAGACTTCAGGGAATTAATTAAAATATTAGCAAGTGAATTTAAAATTCGCATTGAAATGCGACAAATATCCTTGCGACAAGAAGCGTCTCGGGTGGGAGGAATTGGAATTTGTGGTAGGGAATTATGTTGCTCCACTTGGCTTACAGACTTCAAAAATGTTACTACCTCTGCTGCTAAATATCAGAATTTATCTCTTAATCCCGTAAAATTAAGTGGACAATGTGGAAGGCTAAAATGTTGTCTGAACTATGAATTGGAAACCTATATGGAGGTTTTGAAGGATATTCCAGAAATTGAAACCCAAATTGAAATTTCAAAAGGAAAATGCAGTCTTCAAAAAACTGATATTTTTAAAAGAATTATGTGGTTTTCAATTGACCGCATGGAATCTAACTGGATTCCCGTTTCATGTGATATTGTTGAAGAAATTATAGAATTAAATAAAAAAGGAATCATTCCAGAATCCTTTGAAAATTTAAATCCTGCACAAAAACCCGAAAAATTAAAGGCCTCGCAATTAAATTCAGACCTAGAAAGACTGAATAAAAAATTTGATAAGGATAATAATAATAAACCCAAAAAACGTCCAAATAACAACAACAGACGTAATAACAGGAATCCCAAAAATAGAAAAAATGATAATCGGGAAAATTAAACCCTTTATTCTTTTATTCTTACTTTTTTCATGTCAGATAAAATCTGGCTATGAATTTTCAAATTCTTTTGGTTTGGATGGATGGCCAAGCAATTCCAAACTAATTTTTCAAATAGATAGCCTTGAAGAATCTGGAAATTATTATTTAGATGGAAATATTCGTTTCGACGAAACCTATCCTTTTTATAATATTTTCTTGCAATCCAATATTTCAAATTCAGAAGATAGCATTTTATTTAATAAACAGCTTGAATTAAATTTTTTCGATCCTAAGACTGGAAAAAAAATAAATAATATCGGTAAATCTATGGGAGAAAGTTCAATTCGGATTTTTGATGATTTAATACTTGAAAAAGGTAAGTCATATAAAGTAGAATTAGGACAAAATATGAGGTTAGATACGATACCTGGAATAGTTTCTGTGAATCTAAGTTTACATAAAAAGGAGGAATAATATGACCAATTTAGACTCAATTGATAAACAAATATTAGCCTTGTTGCATGAGGATGCTCATATGACAAACAAGAAAATTGCTGAACAATTGGGATTGAGTATTACTCCTATTCATGAACGAATTAAAAAGCTGGAGAAAGAAGGAATTATTACTAAATATAAGGCAGTTATCAATCCCCAAAAAATCGGAAAATCTCTAACCGTTTTTTGCGATATTACCTTAAAAGAACATGCCGCTGAATACCTTACCCAATTTGAAAAAGATGCCATGTCTTTACCTGAAGTTCAAGAATGTTTCTGTATATCAGGTCACAGTGATTTTTTATTAAAAATCATTGTTCAAGATATGGATGATTACAGAAATTTTATTCTTCATAAATTAGCTAATATAAAAAATATTGGAAACGCCCAAAGTCATTTTGTTATGAATGAAATTCAAAATGAAAATATATTAAGTTGGTTAAATAATGAATAATTTTTCATACATTTAGAAACCTATTTTTTCATACTATGAATAAGTCCGTCAAAAAATTAATTTCGACATTAATTGTTTTAATAATTTTATCTCTAGTATTTTATCCTAGAATTAAAGAATTATTAAAAAAACCAGAAAATTTAAATGGGGATGTGGGGAGTTCTCCCTCTCAAGAAAAAAGTTCAATGAAAGCCACTGCCGTTGAGGCCTCCATTGTCAGTTTCCTTCCATTAAATGAAATTGTTTCCTCAACTGGTACGATTTTACCAAATGAAGAAGTAGAAATTCATACAGAAATTCCAGGAAGAATTACCTATTTGAATATCTCAGAAGGTGCTCAGGTTGAAAAGGGTACAATTCTTTTAAAAATTAATGATGATGATTTAAAAGCTAGATTAAAAAAATTAGAATACAATAAAAAACTAGCAGAAGATAATGAACTTCGTCAGAAAATCTTATTTCAAAAAGAAGCAATTTCAAAAAGTGAATTTGATATAGCAGTTAATTCGGTTAATACAATTTCTGCTGATATAGAAGATTTAAATGCACAAATAAAAAAGACCACTATTAGAGCCCCATTTTCCGGAAAATTAGGTTTTAGATTTGTTAGTGAAGGTTCATATATAACACCTTCCTCTGTGATAACAAATATCGTAAATACGAATCCTATAAAACTTGAATTTTCCATTCCTTCAAAATATGCTGGAGATGTAAAAATTGGAACAAAAATCCAGTTTACTACAGAAAGTTCATCGGGAAATTTCGAAGGGAAAGTTTATGCAGTTAATCCTGTGATTGATAATAACACTCGGACTTTACAAATTCGAGCAATAGCGCCAAATCCAAAAGGGCATTTAGTTCCAGGTGCCTTTGCGAGAGTTAGTATAATCCTTCAGCAAAAAAATGAAGCTATGCAAATTCCGACTGAAAGTATTATTACAGATGCAACAGGTTCCAAGGTGTATA
>JBJOIA010000290.1:0-4218 GCA_046047395.1 Bacteroidota bacterium
TTGTAGATAAGGGTTAATTTTTTCATCCTCAACATATTTTACTACGTGTAACTGCTCAATTGTTTCCATTTTACTTCCTCCATAGGATCCAATTTTTTCAAGGATTTTTACTCCTAAATACTCATCTTTTGATTTGAATTTATTTTTTACCTTGGATTTTAATCTTCTTTGCGAGGTTTTTGAGGTGGAAAGGCCAATTTTTTTTAAATATACATCTCCTTTAGAATTAAATTCTTTTTTTAAAGAATTAGGGTCTTTTAAATATTTTTTGGATTGTTCTAGTGCCTTTTTTGAACCTTCGTCTATTGAAATTATATTTCTTTTCTTGGCATTCGTATCGATTAGTGGTTTTTCTAATGGCTTTTGCATAAATTGTCCGAAAGTACTAAGCGAACTTCCAATAAGAATAAAAAATAAGGTTAAAAGTTTTTGTGGCATTGGAATAAAAACGTGTTCTTTTTTATTTTTGTATGTAAATCTAATAAAATTAATTTTTAATGGGAAATACGGATGAGAATCCTTGGTTTGGTTCAAAATATTATCATATCTTATATTCAGATAGAAATACATTTGAGGCGGAGAAATTTATCAATTCTTTAAAATTAAAATTGAAATTTGGAGAAGGGAAGAAAATTTTGGATGCAGCTTGTGGAAAGGGAAGATATTCGAATATTTTACATTCTTTGGGAATGAAGGTAGAAGGATTCGATTTATCAACCGAAAATATTGAAGAGGCAAAAAAGCTGGAAAAGCCCGGATTAAACTTTTTTGTTCATGATATTAGAAAGCCAATTGGTCCTGAAAAATTAGGAAGTTTTGATTATGTAGCTAATTTTTTTACTTCATTTGGATATTTTGACACATTTGAGGATAATCAAATGACTTTTTATAGTTTTCATCAAGCTTTGAAAAAAGGGGGAATTTTAATTATGGATTTCTTTAATCCTTCTTTTGTATTATCAAATTTAATTAAACAAGAAACCATTTATAAGGGAGGCTTAAAATTTAATATCAAACGCTGGGTGAAGGATGGATTTTTATATAAATCTATTGAATTAAATGATTTAGGTGAGGATTATTATTTTGAAGAAAAGGTTGAATTAATTTCAAGAAATGATTTTCTCCAATATGCAAATTTGGCTGATTTTAGGACAATTGACTTGTATGGGAATTATAATTTGGATTTATTTGATGTGAAAAATTCGCCGAGGATGATATTTCTTTGGGTTAAGGAATAAGAAAATAATGGAAAAATTTAAAGCTCTTCTAACTCAAATTTCACCACAGAATGAGGTTATAAATTCTATTGAATATCTTCCAATGAATTTTCTTAAAGAGGATGGTGTACTCATTAAAGTTCATTATTCTTCTTTGAATTATAAAGATGCCCTTTCATATTCTGGTCATAAAGGCGTTACTAGAAATTATCCACATATCCCTGGAATTGATGCGATTGGAGAAATAGTAGAAGATCCAGCAAATCAGTTTAAACCGGGATCATTAGTATTAGTTACCGGTTTTGATATGGGGATGAATACGCATGGTGGAATTTCAGAGTATATTTCTGTACCTTCAAATTGGATAATTGAAGCATCTAAATTTAATTCTTTAAGGTATCAAATGGAATTAGGTACAGCTGGCTTAACGGCTGGGATGGCAGTTTTTCAATTATTGAAAAATGATATTTCTAAAGACAAACCAGTCCTTGTAAGTGGAGCCTCTGGAGGGCTTGGTTTAATCTCAATCCTTATTTTGAAAAAATTGGGTTTCAGTGTAATTGCTTTAACTAGAAAAACAGATTTTCCAATTTTTAAAACACTTTCTGTGGATGAAGTTTTGGATGTAAATGATTTTTTGATGGATACTTCTAGAGCTTTATATCCAATGGAATTTTCTGGTGCTATTGATACGGTTGGAGGTGATATATTAGTAAAAATTATAAAGTCCGTTCAAATGGGAGGGTCTGTCGCTGTTTGTGGAATGGCAAATTCCACCAAAATGGATTTAGAAGTATTTCCATTTATTTTAAGAGGAATAAAAGTATTAGGGATTAATTCAGCAGATTCACCTTTAGAATATAAAAAATCTATTTGGGACTTATTAAATAATGATTGGAAGGTAGATTTAAATCCAATTATTCAAGAAATAAAAATGGAAGAAGTTCCGATCCATTTAAATAAAATGTTGGACGGAACTTCTTTTGGAAGGAAAATCGTTCGAATTATTCCTTAATAAATTTAATCACTTTATTTGTTGGCATTTCAGGTACCATAAGGAAATATAATCCTGGACTTAATTCTTTAATATCTAAACTAATAGTATTGTTATTAATAATTGAATTTTTCTCCAATTTAATACTTCCTGTAGCATCAAATATTTTAAAACTATAACCTTTTTTTGCAATATCGTCTGGTATGGTAATGGTTAGATTATCCTTGCTTGGATTTGGATATAGATTAAATGAATTCACTGGTTCAATTAAAGGAGTAGACATGATAGTAAGATCATAGGATGCGGATTTTGCACTACAACCTTTATCATTTTTAATTACGACGAAATAATTTCCAGTTTCTAAAACTAAATATTCCTTTTCTGTTGCTCCATCAATAGGGAAACCATCTTGATACCATTGGAAGGATGACCCATAGTTGGCGATAATTTTGCCTGAGCTTAAAGATAGTTTTGGGGTTTCTGGTCTATCAATTGTTAATTGATACGTATCAGAGGAAGTTGAACAGCCATCTTGATTGGTTGCAACCAATTTATAAATTCCCTCAGTATTGGTAAGAATGGAATCACTTGAATTACCTGTTGAAGCATCATTCAAGAACCATAATCCGGTAGCCCCAGCTGAAATATTTGAGATTCTAAGGGTATCTCCAGTTGATCCTCCGCAAACTGTATCTACTCCAATTGAATTAATGGACACAGTAGGTGGGGTAGATGCGGTCAGAGGGACATCCACAATATCAGATTTACAACCTGGAGAAATAAATTTCATATCATAATAATAATAATATCCAGTTTTTATAACCTCTCCATTATAATAGGAACCCTCTAAATTAATAATTCCATTTTTTGAATAAGGGAAACCTATATTTCCCCCGGAAGGTAAAGTTGCAGACCCCCCTGCTGGAATATTGGATCGATAAATATTTGACCCTTCTGTACAAGTTTGAAATAATACATATTTTCCAGCTTTTGGAAATTGTAAATTTAAATTTATTTCAATTCCTGGATCATTTGGGTCTCCTGGAATTTGATTATTTACTCTATTAGTATCCGTTAATATTCGTGTTTTAGGTACATCTTTTGAAATACTTGTGATTAATTCACCAGAGTCAAAATTGTAAAGATCAAAATATATTTTTCCTGAATCTGCAGTATAAATTCTAGCCTTTTCTAATATTATTGGTGTGCTAACATTAAAAATTGGTGCTGGACCAAAATTTTCATAATAAGTTCCTCCTCCAAAATCATCTTTAGATTTTGGCCCCATTCCAAAATTTACTCCTCCTATATAAGCTTTAGGATTAGTGATATTTGTGGCTTTAAATGTTTCGCCAATTCCTAAGAAATTAGTGTCATCAGACCAATTGACGGTTTTTCCGTCCAAGGACTTCAATATAAAATCTTCTGTACCAGTACAACTAAAACCTTGAGTAACTGGGGCTGTGGAATTATATATTGTTTTGGTAATTTCAAAGGTATTATTTAATATATTTTGGTCCTCTTCAAAAACTATTTCTGCCTTATATTTATAGGATTGTCCATCCAATACCAAAAGGTCTGTATTTATTTGAACCTCATTTTCTGTTCCTCGAAGGATCGAAACTAAATCTGTTGTTGTTGTCTTAATTATTGTGTTTCCTTGTAATACGGATAATTTTACTTTATATTCAACTCGATCTTTTGTGCCTAAGTTTTTGACCTTTGCATAGAAATTTGAATTGCCATTGGTCGGACAAAATTCTCCTCCAGATTGGTTTAAATCAACTATTGATAAATCATTTGATGAAGGAATTAATTTAAATAAATATTCTTTTAATTCACCACTTGAAAAACTAGTTGAATTTATATCTGTGATGGTGGAATTAGAAACTAATAATCTAGATCTTAGTATTTTATTTTCTTGTAAATTTAGATCTTTTGGAAGTTGGATATTGGTCGAAATTAAATTAGAAGTATAATTATTGTTTTGGAATACTTTTTCTTGGG
>JBJOIA010000291.1:0-25840 GCA_046047395.1 Bacteroidota bacterium
TGGCATTACATATAAAGGAGAGGTTCCAATATCTCCGTAAATGATTCCTAAAGCTACTAACAAACCTGCTGCTGTAGCTTTATTTAAGTGTTTTTGGTCCATGGTTCGCAAAGATAACCAAATATTTTATTTATCGTAAAAAATATATATCCTCCATTTCAGAAGGAACTATTTTCAAAACATTTGTAAGCACTAATAAGATTAATTTCCTAGAAGCAAGCCATTCAGGAATTTTCACTAAATTTTGAAATTCTTTCAAGGTAATTTTTTCATTTTGATGAAGAAAATCAACCAAAATTCTTTCATGTTCCCCATAGGTAAATTTTACACCTTCTTCTTGTTCTCGTCTAAGAATCGTTTTTAATTCCTTACTTGCTTGAATACTTTTATCCTCTACTCTAACGTAACATATAGGAGACTCCTCTTGGGTAATTTGAACAAAATGAGGTTTTTCTAAGCTTGGGGATACCTTATATACTAAAATGGACTTCCCATTATCTAAGGGAATTACCTTTACAGAATAAGAAAATGCAGGAAAGACATATTTTTCAATCGCCCTTTCCATATCAAAATAATCATCCTCAGGATAAGGCAACCCATTGATTTGTCCATCATCCGTTACCCCTAAAAATAAAATTCCTCCTTGAGAATTCGCAAAGGCTACAAGTTCTTTTACAATTTTTTCAGGATATTTTACCTTAGTTTTAAATTCTAGGAATTGGTTTTCACCTTTTTTGATAATATTTTTAAGGTCAAATTGATCTAGACTAGTAATGTCAAAATCAAATTCTGAATAGGAAATAATGGAGGGTATTTTCGGTTGCATAAACTCCAATTTTTGATGCAGTAATATTAATCATTTTTTATAGGATTTAAAATAAAAACTAAAAAAAATAAGGAAAAGTCTAGTTTTTCAATAGACTTTATATATTTTTGCATTAAATTAATAAAGATGGACATTCTAGAATTAGCAGAAAAATTGATAAAAATGGGCCTAGAAGATAGATTAAGGCTAATTACTGAGGAATATAAGGGTAAAAAAATTGTATTTTCTACTTCATTCGGACAGGAAGACCAAGCAATTTTTCATGCAATCGCTCAAGAGAATTTACCAATAGAAATTTTTACTTTGGATACGGGGAGATTATTTCAAGAGACTTATGAATTAATGGATCTTACAAAAAAGAAATATAATTTTCCATTTAAGGTCTATTTTCCAGATAAGACATCTGTGGAGAGAATGGTAGAGGAAAAAGGGTTCAATTCTTTTTACGAATCGGTGGATAATCGAAAGCAATGTTGTTTTATTAGAAAAATAGAACCATTAAACAGAGCTTTGGAGGGGGCGGATGTATGGATAACGGGATTGAGAAAAGACCAATCTGAAAACAGAAATACAATTTCTATTTTAGAAAAGGATGAATCAAGAAATTTAATAAAATTCAATCCTTTGATAGACTGGACCTTAGAAGATTTAGAAAAATATTTAAAAGAGAATAAAATTCCACAAAATAGTCTTCATAGAAAAGGCTTTATTTCGATTGGTTGTGCACCTTGTACTAGGGCCATTCAAGAAGGGGAAGATATCCGTGCAGGAAGATGGTGGTGGGAACAATCTCAAAAAGAATGTGGTTTACATAGTAAATAAATGATCAAAATTATGAATGAAAAAATTGGACAATTTCCTAGAAAATTAGAGGATGAATCTATCTATATTTTTAGAGAGGTTGTTGCGCAATTTGAAAAACCAGCTTTATTATTTTCTGGTGGTAAGGATTCAATCACTTTGGTTAGATTGGCTCAAAAGGCCTTTTATCCTGGAAAAATTCCTTTTCCTTTAGTACATATTGATACAGGACATAATTTCCCAGAAACAATTGAATTTAGAGATTGGCTTGTAAAGGAAATTGGGGCTGAATTAATCGTAAGAAATGTCCAAGATTCAATAAATCAAGGAAAAGTAAAAGAAGAAACAGGGAAATATGCTTCCAGAAATGCTCTTCAAACTGTAACCCTTTTAGACACGATCGAGGAATTTAAATTTGATGCTTGTATTGGCGGAGCTAGAAGAGATGAAGAAAAGGCAAGAGCAAAAGAAAGAATATTTTCCGTAAGAGATGATTTTGGTCAATGGGATGCAAAAAAACAAAGACCTGAATTATTTGATATGTTGAATGGACGAATCTCCGTAGGTGAAAATGTACGAATTTTTCCTATTTCCAATTGGACTGAATTAGACGTTTGGAATTATATCAAGGAAGAAAATATTGCTATCCCAAGTATTTATTATGCGCATGAGCGTCCGGTTATTCAAAGAGATGGAATGCTTTGGGCAGACTCTACCTATCTAAATAAGGAATCAGATGAAATTCCTTTCAATACCACAGTTCGTTTTAGAACGGTTGGAGATATGACCTGTACTGCCGCAGTTTCCTCAACCGCGGATAATATCGATACAATAATAGAGGAAATACTAGAAGCCGAAATTTCAGAAAGAGGGGCTAGGATAGACGACAAGAGATCAGAGGCTGCAATGGAAAAACGTAAACAACAAGGATATTTTTAAAAATGGATATAGTAAGAATTGCCACAGCTGGCTCAGTAGATGATGGAAAAAGTACCTTGATTGGAAGATTACTTTTTGAAACAAAATCAATTACCAAAGATAAAATTGAAGCTTTAGAATCCGCTTCGAAAAGAAAAGGTTTAGACTTTATCGACCTTTCCCTATTGACGGACGGGTTAATTGCCGAAAGGGAACAAGGAATTACAATTGATGTTGCGCATATTTATTTTTCTACACCGAATAGAAAATATATTATTGCTGATACTCCCGGACACGTTGAATATACTAGAAACATGGTTACTGGGGCATCAAATGCATCTGTTTCCTTAATTCTAATTGATGCAAGGCAAGGTGTATTGGAACAAACTGCAAGACATTTAAGTATTGCTGCCCTACTTAGAATTCCAAGAGTTATTTTCTGTATCAATAAAATGGATTTAGTTAATTATGACGAATCCACCTATTTAAAAATTCAATCTCAATTAAAAGAGTTAATAGAGAAAACAGCATTTGAAGGACAAGAAATCAATTTTATTCCTTTATCTTCTTTATACGGAGAAAATATTACGGAAAGATCTGCAAAAATGCCATGGTACTCTGGAAATAGCCTTTTAGAAGAACTTGAATCCTTATCTATCAAGGAAATTTATAAAAATACTCCTTCTAGGTTCCCAGTTCAATTCGTGATTCGTCCTAAAACAGAACAATACCATGATTACCGCGGTTATGCCGGAAAGGTAGCGAGTGGAAAGTTTTCTGTGGGACAAAAAATTACTGTATTACCATCTGGCCAAAGTTCTACTATTGAGTCTATCCAAAAATTTGATAAAAATTTGGATTCGGCACAGGCAGGAGATTCTATCACGATGACATTGACCACCGACGTAGATGTTTCAAGGGGAAATATGATTGTGCTTTCAGATGAATCACATCCTCAAATTAAAGATTTCTCTGCCCAAGTTTGTTGGTTAGATGCCCAATCTTTGGTCCCTGGAAAAACGTATTTATTACAACATGGTATTAATCAAATCAAAGCAAAAGTGGTTGGAATTAATCATCGCCTTGATGTAATCAATCAAAATATAGAAGAGGTAAGCGAATTAAAATTAAATGAAATAGGAAAAATCCAAATAAAAACAGCGCAACCAATTGCGGCTGATATTTATTCAGAAAATCCTTTAAATGGGGCCTTCATTTTTGTAGATGAATTCTCTAATTCAACTGTAGGAGTTGGCTTTATCAACTAAGCTAATTCAAAAATAGCCTCAATTTCAACTGAAATATTATCTGGGAGTGTATTCACACCGACTGCACTCCTTACTCCTATTCCTAAATCATCCCCCCAAACTTTTGCAAATAATTCAGATGCTCCATTGATAATATAAGGTTGTCTTTGGAAATCATCCGTGCAATTCACCATTCCTAAAACTTTAATTACTCTTTTTACCTTCGATAAGGATCCTAAATTATCTTTTAGGGTGGAAAGCATGGTCAAACCAACTTGTTGTGCAACCAATTTTCCCTCTTCCATATCTATTTCCGAACCGATTCTTCCTTTCATCAAAGAGCCATCCGTTTTAACCGGACCATGCCCAGACAAATAAATAAAATTACCCACAATCATTGCAGGCTTATAGACACCTAAAGGCTTAGGAGCAGGAGGTAATTCTAGTCCTAACTTTTGAAAATTTTCATCTGGATTAATCATGTTTTCCATAAATTTTATGAATTAATTCGGCGATGAGGCCGGTCCATCCGGTTTGGTGAGATGCCCCAAGACCCTTACCTGTATCCCCATCAAAATATTCGAAAAATAAATAATTCTTTCTAAAATCTTCATCTTTTTGAAGCTTTTCATATTCCCCATAAATAGGAATTTCGCCATTTTCCTTCTTTAAGAATAAACTTATCATTCGTAATGATAAATTTTTTGCTGCTTCTTTGATATTAACGGTATTTCCAGAATTTGTTGGATATTCTAATTCATAATCTCTTCCATAATAATTATAGAATTTTTGTAGAGAATCTATAATTAAATAATTCATTGGAAACCAAATAGGGCCTCTCCAATTAGAATTTCCTCCAAACATATCGGAAATTGATTCAGCAGGATTGTATCCTACTTCAATTGTTCCTTTTTCATATTTAAAATTGAAAGGATTTTTTTCATGGTATTTAGAAAGGGTTCTTATTCCATAATCACTTAAAAATTCTTCTTCATCGAAGACTCTCTTTAAAATCATTTTCATTCGGTGGCCACGTAGAATTGATAATAATCTACTTTCCCCTCTACCAGGCTCATACCATCTAGAAATAAGGTTCGATAAATCTGGACGATTATTCAATACCCATTCAACTCGATGTTTAAAATGTGGGAGTTTTTCCAATAAATCTGGATCTAAAACCTCCACCGCAAAAAGAGGAATAATCCCTACCATTGAACGAATTTTCAAGGATTCAGCTGAGCCATCTTCTTTTTTCAATAAATCATAATAAAATTGATCGTCTTCGTCCCACAATCTAACCTCTTCAGAACCAAATTCAGATTGCATGGCTCCCGCAATTTGCAAGAAATGCTCGAAAAATTTGGCAGCCATATCTTGGTAAACGGGTTTTTCAAGGGAAATTTCAGTAGCAATTTTTAGCATATTCAAGGAATACATGGCCATCCAACCAGTACCGTCTGCTTGTTCAAGATAGCCTCCTGTAGGCAATTCTGCTGAACGGTCAAATACTCCAATATTGTCCATTCCTAGGAACCCACCACCAAAAATATTATTACCGCCTGTATCTTTAAGATTTACCCACCAGGTAAAATTCAATAATAATTTATGAAATATTCTTTCCAAAAAGGTAATATCTCCCTTCCCGTTCATTTCTTTATCTATTTCATAAACCTTAAAAGTTGCCCAAGCATGAACTGGGGGATTCACATCAGAAAAAGACCATTCATAAGCTGGAATTTGTCCGTTCGGATGCATATAATATTCTCGAAGAATAACGGCTAATTGTCGCTTCGCAAAATCCGGATCTAATCTTGCCAGGGGAATTGTATGAAATGCCAAATCCCAAGCTGCAAACCAGGGGTATTCCCATTTATCTGGCATGGAGAAAATATTTGCTGCATAGAGATGCCTCCATTGTGAATTTCTCCCAGATTTTCGGGCAGGATGAGGCTTTGGCATCGAAGGATCTCCTTTTAACCATTCATGGACATTATAATAATACCATTGTTTACCCCAAAGCATTCCGGCATAGGCTTGTCTTTGAATATTTTTTAGCTCCTCATCTACTATGCCTTTTTGTAATTCTTCATAAAAAATATCCGCCTCTTTTTTCCTTAAATCATAAATCTGATCAAAATCTTCGAATGGCTTTTGGATAGATCCCTTTACAAAACGAAGTCGATAAGTTTTCTTCCCCTTTGGAGGAATAATATCAGAAAAAACAGCTGAAGCCTTTGTTCCAATATGATTGGGATTTACGGCAAATTTATCTTTGTCAACGATATAATTATTAATTCCTTCCTTGGTAAAATGATATCGATTATAGCCATTATGAAGTTTCTCATAATTGGATTCATTATCTGTAAAAACAAATTCTTTGGGCTTTTCAACATAAAGTTTATAGCGCCCTAAATGCTTGTGATCAACATCGATAAAGGCATTTCCTACTCCAGTAAGGATCGGTTTATATTCAAACTTTTCGTATCCCCAACACCAGGTATTTCGAAACCAAATTGTTGGCAAAACAGTGATTGGAGCGGCAGTTTTGGCCTTATTTTCAATAGTAACCTGAATGAGTATATCATTCTCATCCGCCTTAGCGTATTCCATTGAAATATCAAAATATTCATCCCGATCAAATATACCGGTGTCTAATAATTCATATTCAGGTTCTAAACGATTTCTTTTTTTCGACTCCTCAATTAATTTTTTATACGGGAAGGCATTATGCGGATATTTATAGGACATCCGCATATAAGAATGGGTAGGGGTAGAATCCTCGTAATAATACATTTCTTTTACATCCTCTCCATGATTCGACTCTGCTCCTGTAAGTCCAAATAAGCGTTCTTTTAGGATTTCATCCTTATGATTCCAAAAAGCAAAAGCAAAACAAATAAATTGTTTATTATCTGAAATACCCCCTATTCCTTCCTCACCCCAACGATAGGCCTTGTATCTTGCCATTTCATGAGTTGTGGAGCCCCAGGCATAACCGTCTGAAGAATAATCCTCGCGGACAGTCCCCCATTGTCTTTCCGATAAATACGGACCCCATTTTTTCCAACCTCGATTATCTGCTCTTAAACTTAGACGTTTTCTTTCCGGACAATTTAAATTCATAATATATGATGAAGAATATCTTTACAATTTACGAAATTAATTATTTAATTTAGAACTAGTGTACAGTTACTACTAAACTGTTCAAGAATTTAAAACATGGAAAAAATTAAATTTATCATACCCATTTCTGATTATAAAATCCAAAAAGATCATAAAATCATCAGTATTGGATCTTGTTTTGCGCAGTCAATGGGAGAAAGATTAGAAAAAAATGGCTTCTCAATCTTAAATCAACCATTTGGCACTATTTTCCACCCTTTGGCCATTCAAAAATTATTTTCAGATTCAGCAGTTTTAGAAAAGGATTTAATGCAAAGAGATGGGCTTTGGGTACATCCAGATTTTCATTCTGTTTTTAAAAATGAATCCAAAGAAAAGGTAGTATTTAATATTCTTGAGCAAAGAAAAATTGTCAATGAATTAATCAAAGAGGCTGATTGGCTCATATTAACCTTTGGAACCAGCTTCCGATATTTTGATAAAAACTTGAATCAATATATAGCAAATTGTCATAAGCAACCTCAAAAAAGATTTAATAGGTTTTTCATTTCTATGGAAGAAATGGCTTTAAGTCTGATTCCTTTCTTCAAAGAATTAAATTCAAAAAACAAAAAATTAAGAATTATGCTTACGGTTTCTCCAGTTCGTCATACCAAAGATGGAATCATGGAAAATATGGTATCTAAATCAAATTTACGGCTACTTACAGATCGCCTAAATAATGAATTAGACTTTGTGGATTATTTCCCGGCTTATGAAATCATGATGGATGAATTGAGAGATTATGGTTTTTATAAATCAGATTTAATACATCCCAGCGAGGAAGCCGAAGATTATATTTGGAGAAAATTTCAAGAAACGTTTTTTTAATTGTAAATTTGTGGAAAAACAACCATTCCATGGGTGAATTATCCGTCAATAAAGAAATTATCATTGGAGCATTAAGTACCGTTCAAGAACCCGATCTTAAAAAAGATTTGGTGACCTTAAACATGATTAAAGATGTTGAACTTGGTATAGGAGAGGTAAGCTTTACCGTTATGCTAACCACTCCAGCTTGCCCGCTTAAAGAAAAAATACGCAAAGATTGCGAAGAGGCCATACATAAGCTTGTTCATCCGGATTTAAAAGTAAATATTAAAATGGATGCAGAGGTAACTGGTTTAAAGCAATCAGGAGATCTAATTCCTGGAGTAAAAAATATCATTGCAGTAGCCTCTGGAAAAGGAGGTGTAGGAAAATCTACTGTTTCTGCCAATTTAGCAATGGCCTTAAAAAAATCAGGGGCAAAAGTCGGAATTTTAGATGCAGATATTTCTGGGCCGTCTATTCCAACCATGTTTGGGGCAGAGGATATGCAACCTTTGGTTGAGGTCATAGACGGAAAAAATAAAATTCAACCTATTTTCCAATATGGAATTAAAATGATTTCAATGGGCTTCTTGGCCCCTATGGATAGTCCGGTGCCTTGGAGAGGTCCAATGATGACCCAGGCATTGCGCCAGTTTTTTGGAGATGCCAATTGGGGAGAATTAGATTATCTAATTATAGATTTGCCTCCTGGAACCTCTGATATCCATTTATCTTTGGTCCAATTAGTGAAAATTACGGGCGCAGTGATTGTAACCACCCCACAGAAAGTTGCTTTAGCGGATGCACAAAAAGGTTTACAATTCTTTAATCAAGCCGGCATCAATGTACCTGTATTAGGAGTAATTGAAAATATGGCCTATTTCACGCCAGAAGAATTACCAGAAAATAAATATTATTTATTTGGAAAAGATGGAGGTAAAGAACTAGCGAAAAAATTCGATGTGAAATTCTTAGGGGAAGTCCCACTGGTTCAGTCGATTAGAGAAGCTGGTGACGCTGGAAGACCAATTTCTGCAGAAGATGGAGTAATTTCCAATTCTTTTTCCGAAATTGCTTCCAATTTAGCACAAAATATTGCAATTTTAAACGCTAATCAAAACTAATTAAGATGCAAAATCATCCTCTATATGATCAAATTGAATCGGCTTTAGATAAAATAAGACCTTATCTTGAAGCAGACGGGGGAAATGTAGAAATTGTAAAAATAACACCCGATAACGATTTATATCTAAGTTTTTTAGGTGCCTGTAAATCATGTAATATGTCGGCCATGACCTTCAAAGCAGGTATTGAGGAGGCTATTCGCAGGGAAGTCCCTGAAGTAAAAAACATCGTTGAATTATCTGAATCTATAAATTCTTGATGAGAATTGGAATATTTTTTGGTGGACCTGCAAGGGAAAGGGAAATCAGTTTTGCTGGAGGGAAAACCACTTTTAATAATATAAATCGAGATTTATTTGAACCAGTTTTGGTTTTTGTAGATTCATTTGGCCAATTTATTGTAGTTGATCCTTCAATTTTAAAGAATGCTGAAATCCGGGATTTTTATCCTCCTAAAGATGCTCAAACTGCTTATTTTAGGATTTATGATGATTCATTAGGTGAAATAAGTTTGCAGGATAAAACAGATATGGCCAATCAAATTGGGCATAAAATAAAGCCACAAGAATTTTCCTTGTACTTTGAATTTGCCTTCATAGCTATGCATGGGCCAGGTTGTGAAGATGGTTCTTTGCAAGGTTTACTAGAATGGTATGGAATTCCTTATTCTGGCCCAGGATTATTGGGCTCAGCCATTGGAATTGATAAGGGGAAACAGAATGCTTGGTTAAAGCAATCTGTTGAAATGAACAAAAAGTATCTATTACTTTCCAGAGAACACTATAAATCAGAACCAATAAATTCCTTATTTGAAAAAATAAAGAAAGAATTAGGTCTTCCCTTAGTGATAAAGTCCCCACATCAAGGCTCTTCCATTGGTTTATCCATCCTTAAAGAAGATGATGCTTCAGCATTTGATAAGGCAATAAAAAATTGTTTTTTTATTAAAGAAATCGAAAAACAAGAATGGGAAGAAAAAAATAATTCAGAAAAAATCCTTTTTATTCAATCCATGGTAAACCTGGATGAAGGTATCGGGATGCCAGTGGTATTGGAAAATGAAATTATCTATCATCCCAATCAATTATGGGAAAAATTAGAAATATTTTTCAGTGAGAATAATTCAAAAGCCATTCTTCATAGCATCCATTCTGAAGATGATGTTCTTATCGAAGAATTTGTAAAGGGAAAAGAATTTTCCTGTGGGGTTTTTCAGGAACCTGATGGACAAAAATCCATTGCCTTACCTCCTACCGGAATATTCCCAGCAGCTGAAAAGGATCAAGTATTTGATTTCAAAGCAAAATATCAATCAACAGAAACGCGAAAGGAAATACCTATTAGAACTAGTATGGAAAACCTTCATACAATTCAATCCAAGGTTTCAAAGGCTTTTGATGATTTAGGCATGGGCGTTTGCGCAAGAATTGATGGTTTCCTAATGGAGGATAATACCATTTGGCTTCATGACCCTAATACTATCCCAGGAATGTCGCCAGCGTCTTTAATTTTTAAACAATCAGCAGAAATAGGTCTGAGTATCACAGATACAATCACATATTTTATTCGTCAATCTCTTCGTGAAAGATTAAAAAATGGTAAAAACTATGTGATTTTTGAATCAATTTTGAAGAATTTAGATGAAAAAATCCAAGAAAATTTAGCCTCTCGAAAAAATTCAGAAATCAAAAGCTTTTGCCTAGATGCAAATAGTAATAACAAAGAAGAGGAATTTCAACAAGTATTAATGGAAGTTCATCGTATCAAAGTTGAATCTAAATTTGATTTTCAAGTAAAATTAATCAACCACCCTGTTAAAAATGAAATAATTTTGGATAGTTCCCATCTAATAAAATCAAATTGGCGGGAGCTAGATGAATTAATTCAAGAAGGTGTACATCCATTGATTCAAGAAAATAGAATAAAAGCCCAAAAAATAACCCAATTTTATACGAATTCTCATGCAAGCAATTGACAGAAAATATCCGATTGGCACCTACCAAGCTCCTAATGAAATTACTCAGGAAATTTTAAATCAATGGATCGATGAAATTGAAGCTTTTCCAAAGGAATTAGAAAAGTTTGCCAAGGGCATGTCAGAAGAACAATTGAGTACGCCATATAGAGAAGGAAGTTGGACAGGCCGCCAGGTTATTCAGCATTTATTCGATTCCCATATGCATTGTTATATTCGTTTTAAGGCGGCACTAACTGAAGGCGAAAATCCTGAAATTAAGGATTATGATGAAAATGGCTATGCAAATTTATTTGATGGAAAATCTGGAAATATTCAATGGTCTTTGGATGGCTTAAAATCCTTACATGGAAGGTGGGCAGAAATGATGAGAAGCTTTAGCCCACAAGATTGGAAAAAATCATATTTTCATCCTATCAGACAAAAAACTTATATCTTAGATAATACTTTGGGCATTTATTTGCACCATTCAAAACACCATTTAGCACATTTAAAATTAATCACCGGAGATTTATAATTACTTATTCCATGGCGCTGTAGTATTCATTCCCATATGAATACCTAGGGCTATCATCAAAATGGTAAAAATAATTAATACCCAACGGAAGATTTTTTGATTGCGGTTCATTTTAATTAAATTTTGGAATATAATGGTAAACAATTTCTGCTGAGAAAAAGTTTATTTCTTCCCAATTATCGAGATTTTCCCAACGAAGATGTACAATATCGCCTGTTTCCATGCTGATATATTGATTAGAAAAATGACTCGCCATCCGAGAAATTGTAGGATTATGACCGACTAAATACACGGTTTTCATTTCAGCTTTTTCCAAAAAATGTAAATAATTTTCGAAGGGAGCTTCATATAATTCTAAATGAAATTCCATTTTAGCAGCAAGTTCAGGTAAAACATCCGTAATGATAGTTGCCGTCTCACGGGTTCTATGGGCAGATGAAATAATCCAATTTCCAGGATTATGATGACTATATTTCATCACTTGGGCAGATTTTAATGCCTCTCCCTTCCCTCTTTCAGATAAATTCCTCTCAAAATCTGGTTCAATATGAGGCCCGGCATGTGCATGACGAATTAAAATGAGTTCTAACATCTATTCAAAATCTTTTTCTGACAATAAGGGGAATTCTCCGGCTTGGTGACGCTTGCTCATGGCGATATAATGCGGGGCGGAATGCGAAAGCCAATTCAATTCTTCCTCTTTTAATTCTCTAATAATTTTAGCAGGCATACCTAATACCATTGAATTATCTGGCACTTCCATACCTTCTTTTACCAAGGCATTTGCTCCAATCAAACAATTTTTACCAATTTTAGCACCATTTAAAATCGTAGAACCCATACCGATCATGGTTCCATCTCCAATAATAGCTCCATGTACGATGGCTGAATGGCCAACCGTAACATTTTTTCCCAAAATTGTAGGAAAACCTGGATCTGCGTGAACCACAGCATTATCCTGAATATTGGTACCTTCCCCAAGCGTCAAGGTTTCTGTATCTCCTCTAAGAACAGCCCCATACCATATTGAAACATTCGTACCTAATTTTACATCTCCCATTATGGAAGCATTTGGAGCAATAAAAACCGACATAATTATTTTTTTTTCAATAATTTAAGAATTTCTTCCAAATATTCAATTTGACTTTCCTGAAAATCTATAACCTTCTGATGATGTTGAATTAAAATTTGATCAATTTTTTCATTTATTAATCTGATTTCCAATTTTGAACTTAGATTTACTTTATAATCTTGTTCATTACGAAATCTATCCTTTGATTCTTGACGATTTTGACTCATCATAATTATTGGAGCCTGAATTGCAGCTAAACAAGAAAGAAATAAATTCAATAATATAAAAGGATATGGATCAAATGGCTTTGTGGCCAATATCCAAAGATTAATTACAATCCATATAACTATGAAGGCGAAAAAAGAAAGAATAAAAGTCCAGGATCCTCCAAAATTGGCGATTTTATCAGCCAATTTCTCTCCAAATGATAATTTTTCAAAGTAATTATCCCCTAAATCAGCTACAACTAATTCTCTGTTTTTAAAAGAATCTAAAACCTCTTTATCTTGAATACTCAGATTTTGTCTTTGGTTTTCAATAAAATTGGATAAATATTGCCTACGATAATTATTCAATTCATTTATTGAAATATAGGAATTTTCATCAAAATTGGATTGATCTTTTTTTATTAATTCAAAGATTTCAGGTCGAATATCTGATCCTAAAATGCAATTTGTTTTTTTCATAAATAATAGTTTTTTCGGAAATTTAAGAAATTGAAATATAATATAAGACTCAATGAATAATTTTTTTAAATGGAAACCAACGGACAATCTCCTTTCATTAGGAGCAGGCGCAGCGTGGTGGGAAGTAAAAATCTTGTTTGAAAATCCAGCTGAAAAAATTTATTTAATAGATGAAAACCCGGAGGTATTGAATGAAAATGATGTAAATGAGGGAATAAATTATTTTAAAAAATATTATTTAAATCCTTTTATCACCCAAATACATATTATTCAAGAAAAGGTTGAAAACTTCGATGATTCAATTTTGGAAGATATTGATTGGATTCTTTGTTTTAATTCTTGGCATGAATTTAAAAATCCTGAAATCATCTTAAAAAAATTATCCAATAGAATAAAATTGGGGACTTATTTTCTTTTAGAAGAAAATTTGTCGGTTGAAAAAAGGGAATTCCATAAAGAATGTGGCTTCCCTTTATATTTCGAGGATGAATTATTCAATCAATTTATTAAATTTGGCTTTGAATTGGTTGAAAGGGAGCAGGAAAAAGAAGCTCCTTATTTATTATTCCGAAAAAACTTTTAGCGTTGGCATCATCAAACAAACCCTTTATCATTGGAATAACTGGAGGTAGCGCCTCTGGTAAAACCTTATTTTTAAAAGAATTATTCGAACGATTTATGGAAGGAGAAATCTCTTTGGTCTCTCAGGATAATTATTATAAACCGATTGAAGAACAAACAAAGGATGTCAATGGTATTGAAAATTTTGATTTACCATCTGCCATTAACCACACAAAATTTTCAAAGGATATTCAAAAATTAATTACTGGGGAAAAACTCGTTTTAAAAGAATATACCTTCAATAAAAAAGATGTAATTCCCAAAGATATTATCATTGAACCAACTAAAATCATTGTTGTTGAAGGAATTTTTGTATTTCATTTCCCGGAAGTCTCAGATTTAATTGATTTAAAAATATTCATTGATGCGACAGATGAAATAAAATTAAATCGAAGAATCCAACGCGATGCTGTTGAAAGAGGATATGATATAAACGACGTCTTATACCGTTGGGAAAACCATGTTGCCCCAACGTATAATGAATATATTCGTCCCCATAAAATGCATTCAGATTTAATTGTGATGAATAATCAGCATTTTAGAAAAGGCTTGGACGTGTTAGTTGCTTATTTAAAAGATTATTTATGATCTAGGTCGATATTATAATGTAAACCTACGTTTTCTGTTTGTTGCATCGCTTGTTTGATGATTAAATAGGCCACATTAATCATATTTCTAAGTTCACAAAGGGGAACTGTAATTTTAGATTGTTTATATAATTCTTCATGTTCTAGAAAAATTAGTTCAAGGCGATCTATTGCTCTTTTTAGACGACGGTTTGAGCGGACAATTCCCACATAATTACTCATAATAGATTCTAGTTCATGAGCGATTTCGGTAACTAAAATGAGTTCATCTGGAAGTTTGGTACCCTCATCATTCCAATCAGGAACCCCAGTTTGGATTTGAATAGTTGGAAATTCTTCAATGGATTTTTCAAAAGCTCTATTAGCGAAAACCACAGCTTCCAATAAGGAATTAGATGCTAGTCTATTTGCTCCGTGCAGGCCAGTGCAGGCACATTCGCCAACCGCATATAAATGTTCGATATTCGTTCTAGACCATTCATCCACAGCGATGCCTCCACATAAATAATGTTGGGCTGGAACTACAGGAATAAAATCTTTGGCGATATCTAAATTCAAATTTTTCATACAATGATTATAAATCATCGGAAAATAATTGAGCATTTCTTCTTTTGAAAGGGAGGTAACATCTAGATAAACGAAATCTGAACCCTGTTTTTTCATTTCTGAATCAATAGCGCGTGCTACGATATCTCTAGGGGCAAGTGATTTTCTGGAATCATATTTTTCCATAAAGCTTTTTCCCTGAAGGTCTTTGAGGATTCCTCCATGTCCTCTTACTGCCTCTGAAATCAGAAATGAAGGTTTTTTTCCTGGATTATAAAGAGACGTAGGATGAAATTGAATGAATTCCATATCTTTTACCAGGGCTTTGGCTCTATATGCCATGGCTATTCCATCTCCTGTGGCAATAGTAGGATTGGTAGTAGATTGATAAACTTGTCCGATCCCACCTGTTGCTAGAAGGGTAATTTTTGAAAGGATAGTTTCAATTTTATTTTCTCGGATATTCAGAACATAGGCTCCAAAACATTTTTTTCCTGGAGTATCTTTTGTTAATTTTTCACCTAAATGGTGTTGGGTAATTAAATCAACAGCAAAATAATGTTTTAAAATTTCGATTGAATTATTGGATTTGATTTTATTCAACAGGGTTCTTTCAATTTCATTTCCAGTTGAATCTTTGGAATGCAGAATTCTTTTATCGGAATGCCCTCCTTCTTTTACTAAATCAAAGCTACCATCTTCTTTTTTATCAAAATTAGTACCATATTCAATTAATTCTCTTAGTCTATCTGGTCCTTCCTTAACAACAATTTCAACGATTTTAGGGTCAGACTTCCCACCGCCTGCGACCATCGTATCTTGAATATGCTTATCAAATGAATCTTGGTTTTCCCAAACAGCAGCAATACCACCTTGGGCATATTTTGTATTGGTTTCATCCGGACGCGTTTTAGTTATTAACCCAATGCGAACGACTTGAGAAATATTTTTGTAATATTCCGCTAATTTTATCGTATAGGAAAGTCCGGCAATTCCTGAACCAATTACTAAAAAATCGAATTTATTCTGATTCATAACTTAGGCAAAATTAGGATAATTCCTTGATTATTAAGATAAATGGATATTTTTTTATAGTTTTGCACTTCAAAATAGATTAAAAACAAATAATTACAAAAAAAGTTAATGGAAAATCAAAACAAAAATTCAAAAGTTGGATTAATCGCTTTAGCTGCAATTGCAGCGATTCTTGCTGTTCTTTATTTTAGATCAGTACAATCTAACAATGAAAAAGAATTAGAACTTGAAAAGACAGTAATAGAACTTTCAGAAACCACTGTCAAACTAGATTCTATCTCAGCGCAATTAGACGCTAAAATTGCAGAAATTCAATCTTTAGGAGGAGAAGTTGAAGACTTAATGGCGATAAAAGCACAGTTAGAAAAGGATAAGAAAAGCTTATTAGCTGGTAACTTAAGCATGAAAAGTAAAATTGCTGAGTATGAGTCTATTCTTACAGAGAAAGATGCTTTAATTGAAGAATTGAAGAAAGAAAATGGAATACTTACAGAAAATAACCAAGTTTTAACTTCAAAAAATGAGAATTTAAATTCTGAGAATACAAATTTAAAATCAGATAATGCTAGTTTATCTCAAAACTTAGAAAAGACTCAGGTTGAAAACCAAGAATTAACGAATACAGTAAAAATTGGAGCTCAGTTAAAGGCAATTAATTTACAGGTTTCAGCTATCAATTCAAAGGGAAAAGCAGATGTAAAAGCACCGTTTAGATCAAAAAGAATTGAGTCAATTCGTGTTAGTTTTAATTTAGCGAAGAACCCAATTACCAAATTAGAAAATAAGAAAATCTATCTAAGAATTTTAGACCCATCTGGTTCTATTATTGCAGATAATGCTGCTGGTTCAGGCAATTTCTTATTAAATGGAAAAGAAACTATTTATACTGCTACGGTAAATGCAAAATATACTAAGGATGAGCCTTCTGTTTCAATTTCTTTCAATAAAGGTGGAATGTATGCCGCTGGCACTTATGCTATAGAATTATATTCTGAAGGATTCACAATTGGAACAGGTTCGTTTATTGTAAAATAATATGAAGGACTTCATTCGCCTGGAGGACCAATTTGGAGCGCATAATTACCACCCCCTGCCGGTGGTATTAACGAAAGGTGAAGGAGTATTTGTTTGGGATGTACATGAAAAAAAATACTTGGATTTTCTGTCTGCCTATGGCGCGGTAAACCAAGGGCATGTACATCCCAAAATTTTATTTAGCCTAACCCAGCAAGCACAAAAACTCACATTAACATCGCGGGCCTTTTATAATGACCAACTAGGTTTATTAGAGGAAAAACTTTGCCATAAATTTGGCTATGAAAAAGCCTTATTAATGAATACTGGGGTAGAAGCAGGTGAATCTGCGATTAAATTATCCAGGAAATGGGCTTATGAAATTAAAGGCGTCCCCCCGAATCAAGCAGAAATTTTATTTGCTAAAAAGAATTTTTGGGGAAGAACTATTTCAGCAGTTTCCTCCTCTACCGATCCAGAGTCTTATACTAATTTTGGCCCTTATACTCCTGGGTTCAGTTTAATTGAATACAATGATTTAGAAGCATTGGAGGAGGCCTTAAAAGCAAATAGTAATATTGCAGCTTTTATGGTGGAGCCAATCCAAGGGGAGGCTGGAATCATTATTCCTCAAAAAGGGTATTTAAAAGGGGTGAGAGAATTATGCACAAAATATCAGGTATTATTTATTGCAGATGAGATTCAATCAGGACTTGGCAGAACCGGCAAGTGGTTGGCCTGTGATCATGAAAATGTAAAACCAGATATGGTTTTATTAGGTAAAGCATTATCAGGAGGGTTTATTCCTGTCTCAGCAGTTTTAAGCTCAAATGAAATCATGAATACCTTAAAACCAGGGCAACATGGTTCTACCTATGGGGGAAATCCTTTGGCTGCGGCTGTGGCAATCACGGCATTGGAAGTATTAGAATCTGAAAAAATGATAGAAAACTCCCAGATTATGGGAAATTATTTTTTAGATGAATTGAAAAAAATTCAAAATAAATATTCCATAATCAAAGAAGTGAGAGGCATAGGATTATTTTGTGCAATGGAATTTAATACCAGTGAAGAGGATAGCTTTGCTTGGGATCTTTGTGTAAAATGGATGGAAACAGGCCTACTTGCTAAACCTACCCATGGAAATAAAATTAGGCTTGCCCCACCTCTTGTTATTCAAAAACAAGAAATAGAACAAGCCTTAAAAATTATAGAATCTAGCCTGGCTTAACGATTCATTGAAGCCAAGAATTCCTCATTTGATTTTGTACCATTCATTTGCTGTAACAAGAATTCCATAGATTCAACGGAAGTCATATCAGCCATATGTTTTCTTAAAATCCAAACACGTTGTAATACAGCAGGATCCATCAATAAATCTTCTCTACGGGTTCCAGATGCCATTACATCAATTGCAGGATATACACGCTTATTGGAAAGTTTTCTATCCAATTGAAGTTCCATATTACCTGTACCTTTGAATTCCTCAAAGATTACTTCATCCATTTTAGAACCAGTTTCTATCAAGGCAGTAGCAATAATGGTTAAAGATCCTCCATTTTCTACGTTTCTTGCTGCTCCAAAGAATCTTTTTGGTTTATGAAGAGCGTTTGCATCCACACCCCCAGATAATATCTTACCCGAAGATGGAACAACCGTATTATATGCTCTGGCTAAACGAGTGATAGAATCCAATAAAATAACCACATCGTGCCCAGATTCTACCATTCTTTTAGCTTTTTCTAAAACCATGCTTGAAACCTTCACATGTCTTTCAGCTTGTTCATCAAAAGTTGAAGAAATAACCTCGGCTCTTACAGAACGCTGCATATCTGTAACTTCCTCCGGACGCTCATCTATCAATAAAATAATTAAATAAACCTCTGGATGATTTTCAGAAATTGCATTTGCAATATCTTTTAACAATACAGTTTTACCCGTTTTTGGCTGGGCTACAATCATTCCTCTTTGTCCCTTACCAATTGGAGCAAACAAATCTAATACTCTGGTAGAATAATTAGAAGGTCTTGTAAAAAGATTTAATTTTTCTTCTGGGAATAATGGGGTTAGATACTCAAAATTAATTCTATCACGAATTTCATCGGTAGTCTTACCATTTACAGATTCTACTTTTAATAAAGCAAAATATTTCTCTCCTTCTTTGGGTGGACGAATCGTTCCTTTTATTGTATCACCTGTTTTTAATCCAAACATTTTAATTTGTGCAGGTGAAACATAAATATCATCTGGAGATGCTAAATAATTATAATCAGGAGATCGCATAAAACCATATCCTCCTTCTTGCATAATTTCTAAAACACCTTGATTTTCAATTAATCCATCTAATTCCTTTATAACTGAATTATAATTATTCTTCTTCTCTTTAGCAGAAACTTCTTTTTTATCCGTTTTCTTTACAGCCTCACCTTGTTCAGGTTCTTCATCAGTGATAAATGAAGTATCTACAAATTCTTCCTCTACTTCAATGCCATCAAAATCTATTGGAGCATCATCTTGGATGATTGGACTATTATCTACTATTTCCGGATTATTTTCTTCTGAATTATTGGCACCAAAACTCAATTCTTCAGAGGAATCCTCTTTAGTTGCACGTTTTATTCTAGCTCTTTTGGGTTTTGGAGCATCTAGAATTTCTTTTTCTTCACTGCCCTTTCTAGGTCTTGTTGATTTTTTTTCCATTAAATTTTAGGATAATAAAATACTTTAATTAGGCTTCTAATTCCTTTCTGGATTTAGTATTTAATTCGAGAAAATATTAGAAATTTTTTTGTATAATAAATAATTGTGGAATAATTCCGATGGGGAATATTCTACAAGTTTACTGCCAAAATATGAATTTGTCAAGTTTTTGAATAAATTTTTATCCAAGTAATTGATAAATTAACCAAGTATTAATCCCATTTGCTTAATTTTGTAGATATGAAGGAGCGAATTGAAGATTTCAGATTGATATTGGAGAAAAGAAAATCTGATGGTTTATTACGAACCATGGAAATTCACAATCATGGGGTTGATTTTACTTCAAATGATTATTTATCTTTAATTGAGACTGCATCAATTCAATCTAAACTCAAAGAAATTAATCAAGATTATAGTTATGGCTCTTCAGGTTCTCGTTTACTTTCTGGGAACCATCCTATTCATGAAAAATTTGAGGAATTAGCTGCGAAATTCCATCATTCTGAATCCGGACTTTTATTTAATAGTGGTTATGCCGCAAATATTGGGGTCATTCAGGCTTTATGTAATAAAGAAGATTATATTTTATCAGATGAATTAAACCATGCTTCCATTATAGATGGCATATCTCTTTCAAAGGCAAACAAGATAATTTTTAAGCATAATGATCTGGAGGATTTAAATGAAAAATTAAAATCTACCCCCCCTGGAAAAAAGATTTGGATTATTATTGAAGCCTTATATTCCATGGATGGAGATCATGCCCCCCTCAAAGAAATTGTGGAAATTTCCAAAAAATTTGATGCCGCTATCATTTTAGATGAGGCTCATAGCGGTGGAGTCTATGGTCCAAATGGAGAAGGTTTAGCAGTAGAACTAAATATTGAAAAAGAGATTTTTGTTCGAATAATTACTTTTGGAAAAGCTTGGGGGAATCATGGCGCAATTGCCCTGACGAACCATATTGTCAAATCTTTTTTAATAAATTTTTCCAGATCCTTGATTTATAGTACTTCTTTATCTCCTAAATCTGTTCAATCCTTATTATTTACTTTGGAATTATTACCAAAGCTAAGGGAGAATAGAAAAAAATTATTTGATAATATTGCGTTTTTCAAATCGAATATTCAAAAGAAATATTGGCTAAAATCGAATTCTTCGATTCAATCTTATATTTGTCCGGGCAATGAAAATGTGAGAAAAAAAGCAGAAATTGCGCAAAAAAATGGATTTATAGTAAAACCAATTGTATATCCAACAGTTCCAAAAGGGATGGAAAGGATCAGAATTTGTTTAAAAGCGAATCATGATAAAAAGGATTTGAAAAATTTAATTACTCAATTAGAAAATGAAATTTAAAGGATTTATTATTGCTGGCATAGGAACTGAAATTGGAAAAACGATTGCCTCTTCCATATTGGTAAAGGCCTTGAATTTTAATTATTGGAAGCCTGTTCAATCGGGAAATTTGGAGGATTCTGATACGATTAATGTCAGAAAATTAGTTGGACAAACAGAGGGAGAATTTTTTGAATCAAGCTATAATTTCATCAATCCATTATCTCCACATACTGCAGCAGAATTAGAAAACAGAAAAATAGAATTGAAAAATTTTATTTTGCCTGAATCTAACAGAGCTACGATAGTTGAATTAGCAGGTGGAATAATGGTACCTTTAAATGATTCTGAAACAAATTTAGATTTAATTAAAAAATTAAATTTACCAGTTGTATTGGTCAGTAGAAATTATTTAGGAAGTATCAACCATACCCTTTTAAGTTATGAAATATTGAAAAGGGAGAATATCCAAATCTTAGGATTAATAATAAATGGTAAGGAAAATTCTTCCGGAGAAAAATTCATTTTAAATTATACACAATTACCAATTATCCTAAGAATAAACGAAGAGGAAGAATTTAATACAGAAAAGATCGAAGAATATGCAGGGAAAGTCGAAAGAATCCTATTCCAATAGAGACAAAAAAGTAATTTGGCATCCATTTACTCAACATCAAATTGATCCTTACTCTATTGCCATTGTGAAAGGAGAAGGAGTAAATTTAATTGATGAAAATGGCGCGTCTATCATTGATTCCATTTCTTCTTGGTGGGTAAATTTGCATGGCCATTCTAACGCTTATATTAATCAAAAAATTGCGGAACAGGCAAAGGAATTGGAGCATGTGATATTTGCTGGATTTACGCATCCACCTGCAATTGAATTGGCGGAAAGAATATTAGGGAAAACGAACGACTATTATCAGAAGGTATTTTATTCAGATAATGGAAGTACCGCAATTGAAGTTGCAATAAAAATGGCTCTTCAATATTTTTATAATCAAGGTATTCTGAACAAGAAAAAAATATTAGCTTTTGAACATTCTTATCATGGAGATACATTTGGGGCAATGAGTTTAGGAACGCCATCAAGTTTTAATGCTCCATTCGAAGAATTTTTATTTGAAGTAGAATTTCTACCTGATCCTTCTAAGGAAGAGGAATGTGTAGAAAAAATGGAAGAAATTCTTTCCAAGGATGATTCCTATGCTGCATTTATTTATGAACCATTGGTACAAGGAGCAGGTGGAATGAATATGTATACGGAAAAAGCTTTGGAGAGGTATTTAAAGATTGCCCAAAAATATGGTTTATTGACCATTGCGGATGAAATCATGACGGGCTTTGGGAGGTTAGGAAAATTTTTTGCTTCGGATTATATTGATACTAAGCCAGACATCATGTGTTTATCCAAAGGATTAACTGGAGGAGTAATGGCCATGGGACTCACCCTATGTCAGGACAAAATTTATGATTCATTTTTGTCTGAGGATAGAAGAAAGACTTTTTTTCATTCACATTCTTTTTCTGGGAATCCATTAACCTGCGCAGCTGCTTTGGCAAGTTTAGATTTAATGGAGAGGCCCGAAACGATGGAGAATATTAAACGAATTAATAAATTTCATCTTCAAGAAAAGGAAAAATTATCTACCTATTCCAATATCCAAAATGTACGAATCAAGGGCACGATAATTGCCTTTGAGATAATGAATGAATTGGATTCAAATTATTTAAATCCAATCAGAGATATTGCTTATAATTTTTGTTTGAAAAATGGGGTTTTGATTAGGCCATTAGGAAATACAATTTATTTGTTACCACCCTATATTATTTCCAATGAAGAACTAAAAAAGGTATATACAGTCATCTATTCCATGATTGAAAATTTTCTCAAGAAATCTTAAAACAATATAGCTTGAAATTAGTATTGAATTATGAAAGAAAAATTAGAATTTAATATTGATTTAATTTTTAATTTTGAGCATCAATTAGTATTTTAGACAATCAATTTATTATCCCAATAAAATCTTAAAAGTTATGTCGCAAACAGTTACAGAACCGTTATTAATTGAAGACCCAAACCGATTCGTACTATTCCCAATTGAACATGATGATATTTGGCAGTTTTATAAAAAAGCTGAGGCTTCTTTTTGGACTGCTGAGGAGATAGATTTATCTCAAGATCTTACTGATTGGAAGAAATTAAATGATGGTGAACGTCATTTTATTTCACACGTTTTGGCATTTTTTGCAGCTTCAGACGGGATTGTAAATGAAAACTTAGCAGTGAATTTCTTAAGTGAGGTTCAATATGCAGAGGCAAAATGTTTCTATGGTTTCCAAATTATGATGGAAAACATCCATTCTGAAACTTATTCTTTATTGATTGATACTTATATTGGAGATCCAAAGGAAAAAAATCGATTATTAAACGCAATTGATACGATTGATTGTGTAAAGAAAAAAGCTGATTGGGCTTTAAAATGGATTGAAAGTGAAAATTTCACTGAAAGATTAATTGCATTTGCTGCAGTTGAAGGAATTTTCTTTTCTGGTTCATTCTGTTCAATTTTCTGGTTAAAGAAAAGAGGATTAATGCCAGGTTTATCATTCTCTAATGAATTAATCTCAAGAGATGAAGGTTTGCATTGCGACTTTGCTTGTTTATTATACAACGATCACTTAAAGAATAAAATTTCTGAAGAGAGAATTAAGGAAATTATCTTGAATGCTGTTGAAATTGAAAAAGAATTTGTTACAGACGCTCTACCTGTTTCATTAATTGGAATGAATGCTGAATTAATGTGTCAGTATATTGAATTTGTTGCTGATAGATTATTAGATGCATTAGGTTGCAAAAAGCATTATGGCGCGAAGAATCCATTTGATTTCATGGAATTAATTTCATTACAAGGAAAAACAAATTTCTTTGAAAAGCGCGTTGCGGAATATCAAAAATCAGGAGTTACTTCTGATAGAGAATCAATGGGATTCTCTATGGATGAGGACTTTTAGTAAGGAGTGAATAGTGAATAGTGAAGAGTGAAGAGTGAAATTTCCCTCTTCACTCTTCACTATTTACTATTTAGGTGCTTTTGTAGATTGCCAAGAAACCATTCTCCACTTACCATTTTCATTTACCCAGATATCTGTAAATCTCAATCTATTTGGGGCAGTTTCTTTTCCATCTTTTAGGTCGATAAAACCTGCTACTCCATTAATGATTCCAACATTTCCATAAATTCGGGCATTCATTTCCTCCACATTTATTTTATAATAAATAGATTTTTTATCTACGATATTTGCTATATACGTCGTTTTATTATCTGTTGCGCCAGAGCTATGATTATAAACTAAATCTGCATGAAGAACATCATCTAGTTCTGCACCATTTGCCGCAATCATGGATTTAAATCTCCCCATTTCTCTTTCGATCAAAGCTTCTTTGGTTAGAGATTGGGAATAAGAATTCAAGGAAAAACAAAATGCAATTAAAAATAATAATTTTTTCATAATTTTAGGTTTAAGTTTAATAATTAAACTAAATATACAAAATGGATTTTTTTTTCACCTATTTTCAATTAGGTTTTGAACATATTTTTGAATGGGAGGCTATGGACCATATCCTATTCATCATAAGTTTTACTTGTATTTATACTTTTGCAAAAACAAAAGAGGCAATATTATTAGCAACAGCTTTTACGATTGGGCATACCATTACTTTGGCTTTATCAAGTTTAAATTTCATTAAAGTAAATATAGATTGGGTGGAATTTTTTATACCATTGACCATATTTTTTACTGCCCTAACGAATTTAGGTTTTGACCAAAAGAAAATCAATGAGCAAAAATTCAATATTGAAAAATATTTAATGATTGGGGTATTTGGTTTAATTCACGGATTAGGCTTTTCTTCTTATTTAAAGAGTTTATTAGGCCAGGAGTCCTCAATCGTATTACCCTTATTATCCTTTAATATAGGATTAGAAATTGCGCAGATTATATTAATCGTTTTAACCTTATTTATGACTAGTATATTAATTCAGTTTTTAAAGGTTAAATCCAAAATGTTGGTAATTGTATGCTCTAGTATAATTATGGGCTATATTATTCCTATGCTAATCGAACGATTTCCTTAAAAAATAAAACCAGAGACTTGTACCACAATTGGGCTACCATAAATAGAGCTTTTCAAGTAATTCTTATTGTAATTCAAATCATACATAACCTGAAAATTGAATCCTCTTCTAGGCCCCATCCCGATTCCCACCAAAACATTGGTTGAATAACTATAGGGAATAACCGTATTAATATCTTTAAAACTTTCGACCTGGCCAATCAAAAAACCAGGTCCGATTAAATTATTTAAAAAATCCAAGTAATTTCTCACAAAAACTCTTCCGCCAATATTATCCGACCTTAATCTTCCTCCATTAAGTGTTTTTATTGAATAATATTGATAGGTACCTCCTACTCCAAAGGTTATATTTGGAGTGACATCATAACCAACCATTGGAGAAACTCCTATACTAGTGGGGTTACCAAAACTCAGACCGGAAAAGCCTCCTCCTAAATGGAATTTTTCTTTAAAACTCAATTCTGAAAACTCTTTATCTTCATCTAAATTTATGTCTGCTCCTTCTTGGGTGATGGTAACTTGTTCTTGTCCGAATAAATTCAGCCCTAAACTGAAATAAAATAAAAAGAATAGTAATTTTTTCATGATTTAATTGTTTATAAAACTAGAAAACAAAAATATAACGATAAATTTGTAAATTGTATATAGAACGTAGAATTAAATGGTCCATTCGTCTTTAGAATCTCTTAATCCTAAGGAATATATTATTATTAAAGGTGC
>JBJOIA010000292.1:0-3151 GCA_046047395.1 Bacteroidota bacterium
CCCCAATCCCCAATCCCCAATCCCCAAAAAGTTTATTTATTATTTAATTCAAATTTTTATTTTTCTTAAAGTAATATTTTTATATTTATACAGTCATTAATAATTATTTTTCTAATATAAAAAATAAGAAATAAAGGATATAATAAAAATGTCTTCAATTCAATCATTGTATTTAAATAATTAAAATCAGATTTGAAAAAGAACTTAAAAATAAACTTGCACTCAAAGCCAGCGGTCATCAAACTGAAGAGACTGTCTTACTCAAAGCTTTTAAATATTTTGACTTAGACAACAGCGGTAAGTTTAAAATTTTTGACAATTATCATTTAGGTGAGTGTTCAAGGGAAGAATTTCACAAAGCAATTGCTAAAATTGGAATCAGTGGATTTACTGAAAAGAATCTTAATGAACTTTTTGAGCTTTATGACGTTGAAAGAAACGGATCATTAAGTTATAAAGAACTAGTTGGAGCTATTTTCTCCAATAATTCACTTTCAAAAGGTAATGAACAAAGACAACAACAACAAAATCAACCACAACAACAAAATCAATCAGGTCGCCATGCTAAGGGTACTAGATATGCATTTTTGGAAGAAGAAGAGTAATTAAATTAAAAATATTTTTTTGTAACTTTAATTGCCGTTAATTTTTCTTATTCAAATTTAATCAATTTAACCTTTTAGAACACAAGCTGTTCTTTCAAAAATTAGAGAAAAATTGGTTGGAAGAGGAGTTAGAGGTATTATTTCAATTGGAAAAGCCTTTAGAATTATGGATGACAATAACTCAAGAACCTTGGATTTTAATGAATTCAGAAAAGCATCTAAAGACTACAGATGGGATTTAAGCGATAGAGAAGTTGAAATCGCATTTAGAGCTTTTAATGAAGGAGGTGAAGGAGAAATTGACTATGAAGAATTCCTAAGAACAATTAGAGGAAACATGAATCAATTCAGAGTAAGACTTTGTGAACAAGCATTCAGAAAAATCGATAGAGATGGATCAGGAATTCTTACAATCGATGATCTCAGAGGAGTTTATAATGCTAAAAAACATCCTGAAGTTATTGCTGGAAGAAAGACTGAAGATGAAGTCTTTATTGAATATCTTGATACCTTTGAAGCTCATCATTCCTTGTTAAATGGAAATGATGCTAATCATGAAATTGATTTGGAAGAATGGATTGAATATTATCAAAATGTTTCAATGTCAATTGATGATGATAAATACTTCGAAGTCATGATGAACAACTGCTGGAGAATGAATGAACACACCACAGGAAACAATGAAAAAAGAGGATGGTCAAATAAAGATGAAAGCCCTAATAAGCAACAAAATATTTCTAATGCTTATAATCAAAGAGCAGGAAATAGCGGAAGAGTAGGATCAGCCAAAGGTCGACAGGAACAAGAAAGACCTCAAGCAGGAAGACAAGAACAAGAAAGACCTCAAACAGCAACTAATTCTGCTATTGAAAAGTTTAGATCAAAACTTTTATCAAGAGGAGCAAGGGGAATAATTGGAATTTCAAGGCAATTCAAAATTTTTGATGATGATAACTCAAAAACAATTGATTTTGAAGAGTTCAAGAAAGCTGTTAAGGACTTTAGAGTTGACTTAACTCCAAATGAAATAAAAGTTGTCTTTGGCACTTTTGACAGAGATGGACAAGGATCAATTGATTATGATGAATTCCTTCGTCAAATTAGAGGAGAAATGAATGAAAGGAGAAAAAAAATAGCACTTCAAGCATTTGATAAAATGGATAAAGATGGAAATGGAGTTTTAGAAATAAATGACATCAAATATGTTTATAATGCTAAAAACCACCCTGAAGTTAGAGCTGGTAAGAAAAGTGAAGAAGAAGTTTTCGGAGAATTTCTCGAAACTTTCGAAACTCATCATAATATCCTTAAAGGAAATAGAGATAGAAGAGTCACTAAAGATGAATGGATTGAATACTATAATAATGTTTCAATGAGTATTGATGATGATGGTTATTTCGAAACTATGATGGTTAATGCCTGGAAATTAAATGGAAATGTTAATTATGCTAAGGGTTGGGCTGGAGATTATTCAGATAAAAAGCAAGTTGCTGAACAAAAAAAAGTTTTCCAAAATGCTCCTTTTGGTGTTAGTGAAGAAAAAACTAACTACAGTACCTCAAATAAACAAGTTCAAGCTAATCAAAAGAACAACTTTAGTAATAAGGGAGAAGAAGTTTTAATAAGGTTCAGAGAAAAAATCTCTGCAAGGGGAACAAGAGGAATTTTTGGAATAAGAAGATCTTTCATGATTGCTGATGATAACCATTCCAAAACAATTGATTATAATGAATTTGCCAAATTAGTTAAGGATTACAGATATGAATTATCTCCTTCTGATGTTAAAAAGCTCTTTGATATTTTTGATTCAAATCGTAGTGGTGATATTGATTATGAAGAATTCCTTAGAAGTATTGTTGGAGAAATGAATGATTTTAGAAAAGGATTAGCTAAAAAAGCCTTTGCAAAAATGGATAAAAATAACAATGGATCTCTTGAAATTGACGATATTAAAGGAACTTACAATGCTAAGAAATGTCCTGATGTTATTTCTGGAAAGAAAACTGAAGACGAAGTTCTTGCAGAATTCCTTGATACTTTCGAATACCATTTCTCTCTATTGGTAATTATTTTTTTTAAGTGTTAGAATTCTTCTGGAACAAAAGATGGAACTATCACTCTCGATGAATGGTTTGAATATTATAACAATATTTCAATGTCGATTGATGACGATAAATATTTCGAATTAATGATGAATTCCGCTTGGAATTTAGATGGGTCTAGAAATCCAGTCAAAAAAGCATGGAGAGGAGAATACTAAATAATAGATTCTGAATAAGAAATAAAAAATTTTCTATTTTTATTCTATTTAAAAGTATAAAAGAATTTGACCCAATTTTATTTTTTATTTAATTAACTTGTTTATTATTTTTAATTTTTATAAATATGACAGAAATTAGTTTAGAATTAGTGTATAATTTTTATTTATTTTCCAAAGAGAACCTTTGATTCGAATAGAAGAAAACGAAATTAAATTTATTTTATCGGATAATAATTATAATAATGAAGAAAAACATTTAACAAATATGAAATTAGAATCAAAAATA
>JBJOIA010000293.1:0-7900 GCA_046047395.1 Bacteroidota bacterium
CGTACAATCAAAACTTACCAAAATTCCTTTTAATTCTGCTTGGGCATCTCCAACTATTAAACCTGCATTATCGTATGACTCTTGCCAGGCTAATGGAGCCCATTCTTCCATATAAGCACAAACCTCTTGTATTTTCATAATGGTAATTTCTTAAATTATCCGTAAATTTATCAATCTATTTTATCAAGCATAACAAAACTCGTAAATAATAAGACAATTGTCAAATAAATGAAACGTATCCGCCCAGCTATCATCATCATTGAAAATAATCATGTTCTTTTAATGCAATATCAATATGGAGATAAGTATTTGTATAATTTCCCAGGAGGAAATATGGATCCCGGAGAAACGATGTCTGATACCATCATTCGTGAATGTAGGGAGGAATTGGGAATCGATGTAGAAGTAGACCAATTGGCTTTAATAGGAGAGATTCAAAAAGATGCTCATCGTGATGAATCCATACATCCTATTTTCTTTGGTAGAATTATTGGTGGAATCCCTGAAATTCAGAAAAATGAAACCATTTCATCAGCTGTTTCTTGGTTGAAATTGGAAGATTTAAATTCCTTTAATTTATATCCTAATATTTCCAATGAAATTATGGATATCCTTATTTCGGGAAAAATGGGGAAATATATCGGAGAAATCTCCCAACCTTGGATATAATTGAAATTAATTTTTAATTTTGACTTATGTCGAAAAAATTTTTCTTAATACTTTTTCTTTCCATTTCTTATTTTGAGTCTTTCACTCAAAATTTAGATCCCTTACTCAAAAAAGCTGAGTTAGATAAAATTCATTTGGGAATACAGGTAAAAAACCTGACGAAAAATGAAATGGTCTTTGAAAAACAGGAAGATTTTTTCTTCATGCCTGCTTCCACCCAAAAAATGATTACCTATTATTTTTCCAATAAATATTTAAAAGATAGCCTTGCTTCTTTTAAATGGAAAGAGAAAGGGGATACTTTATTGATTGCCGGAACCGGGGATCCAAGTTTTCTGCATACTAAATTTCAAAATCATTATCTAGAAGATTTTATTCAAAAGAAAAATAAAAAAGCATTGGCTTTGGTAAATCCTTTGGTTAAGAATAAATATCCAATGGGTTGGGCTTGGGAAGATTTTCCGTATTATTATATGGCTGAAATTTCTACTTTTCCTATTTATGGGAATGTAGTTAATTTTAATTCAAATAGAAAAACCTATCAATTAATTCCTGATTATTTTAAAGGAAATGTTGCCTGGAAAGATTCCCTGAAGGAACCATTAAGAGATTTTTGGACCAATCAATTTTATGTTCCATCGAATAAAAATACCTGGAATGAAGATGTTCCTTTTATTGTAAAACCTGAAATTATCCAAGCCTTATTGGAATATCGATTAAAGAAATCTGTTAAAATTGTTCCTAAACAAAATATTAAGGAATGGCAGAAGGAATATTTCCAGCCTACTGATACTTTATATCGAAAAATGTTGCATGATTCTGACAATATGATTGCTGAGCAATTATTATTATGTATTGCAGCAGAGAAAGGTTGGGAGATGGAAACGGAATCCATAATTGAAAATTTGCAAAAGGAAAATCCATTTTTGAAAGAAATCAATTGGGTTGATGCTTCAGGTCTTTCTAGATATGATTTGGTTCGACCGATAGACATGACCCAAGTTCTTGAAAAGATTTATTTCGAAATTCCTTCGGAAAAATGGAAAAATGAAATGGCCAAAATGGGAGAGGAGTATAAACGTTGGACGAACCTATCTCTTCCAGGAAAGATATGGGCAAAGACTGGCTCTTTTTCCAATACTTTTAATGTGGTTGGTTTTTATGAAAAACCTAATGGAGAGGTCTATTCCTTTGTAATTTTTACAAACTTAAGTAGAATTAAAACAGCTGAAATGAGAAGAAGAATTGGGGTACTTTTAAATGAAATGTTTTAGTTCATTCTTCACTAAATTGATAGTCCCCAAAAATGGGATAATGGTCTGAATATTTAATTTCAGATAGGGTTTCAAATCGGGTTGAATTTAATTCATCTGAAAAGAATTGGTTATCAATTCTAACAAAATATGGGGCTCTTGCAAGTGTGAATCCATACCCTCTGCCAGATACTTCAAATGCATTATTTAGACGTTCACGAAGAGTACCATAAACATATCCATAAGGAGTTTCATTGATGTCTCCCGTTACAATTACTGGATATTCCGATTCGCGTATCAATTCATTGATGATATCAATTTCCTTTTTATGAAAAATAAATCCTTTTTTTAAGGAAGATAAAATTCCTCTACTTTCATTTCCTGCAGTCTCATAGTTTTGGGTTTTAAGTTGACTTGCAACTTTTCCAATTCGGATACTCATAGAAAATAATTGGACATTGATCACCTTGATAATTTGATTTCCAATTTTAATATTTGCCCAAATATATCCATTGGTGGAATTTTCAAATTCTTCTCCACCATGTTCCAGAATAGGATATTTAGAAAATATGGCCAATCCCATTTCTTCTTCCTTATCATAAAAATCTTTATCAAAACCAATATTTACATAGTGGGGAGTATATTTTGTTAAATAATCCAAACTTTTATAATCCTGTCTTTTTGAATTATAATAAAATTCTTGAAAGCATTTAATTTCCGCAGTATTCGATTCAATAAAATTCTTCAATGAATTTAATCCTTTAGAATTTGGGTCAGAATAACCTGAAAACATTCCAAAAGTATTATAAGTCAATACGGAAAAATCTTTTTTGTCCGACAAAGGAAGACTGTTATTTACATAAGTTCTACCATAAAATCCATAGCCAATAACCAAAATTAAAAAAGGAACAAGGGCCCTTTTGGGTCTCTGAATCAGCCAATAAATAAAAACGAAAAAGGTTAAGAATTGAGCTATGGGAAGACTCATCATCAGAAATCCTGCTATCCAATGACTAAAAATTAAAAGATAGGATAAAGAATATACTATTAAAGTATAGAGGGAAAGTAATAAGGTAAAACCCCAAACCAAAGATGATATATAATCGGGTAGGAAATTAAATTTTTTCTTTCTTACTTTTTTTGGTTTGGGATTCATTAATTGGTTGATAAATTTTTCACAAAATTATCAAAATTATTGGTTTATAATTCTCTAATTTTAATATTCTTAAACCAAATTTCATTTCCATGATCTTGTAGGGCTATATGTCCTTTCATGGCTACTCCAAAATCTTTCATAGCCTTAAATTTCGACCCTTTTATCATGTCTTTCCAATTTTGGTCGTCGTATCTAGTTTCTACCACCTTTACACCATTTAAAAATAATTGTAAAAGTCCTCTGTTATTAATAATCTTAGCGGTATTCCATTCTCCAACTGGTTTTACAGGTTCGGAGGTAGACTTTACCAAATCATATAAATCACCAGCGCGATGCTTGATGATCTTTCCATCAGCATGTCCGTCATTATCCAAAATTTGCATTTCTGGGCCAGTTAGATAGGTTGCATGATATTTTGATTTATCATCAGTAACATTGAAGATAATTCCTGAATTCCCATTTTTAGAGATTTTCCAATCAACTGAAAATTCATAATTTTCGTAAGTATCATTGGTAATTAGGTCTGCGCCATTTTTTACATTCACATCATAGGCGATCATTCCATCTTGAATGATCCAAGCGGCCATATTATTCGTACCTTGATTTCCGTAGGTATGCCATCCATTGAATGTTTTTCCGTCGAACAATAATTTAAAACCTTGCTTTTTTTCAATTGATGTCAATTGATTGTCTTGCGCCAATAAGCTGATACTTGTAAGTAAAAATAAAGCGAATAATTGAATCTTTTTCATATTAAAATTTTGATTTAGTCCCCTAATTTATCAAAAGATTTTTAGTATTTCGTAAATTGCAGCTTCCTTTCTAAAAAATGAAGACAAAAATTACTAAAAAGCCGAAAATTAATATCGTTACCCTAGGGTGTTCTAAGAACTTGGTAGACTCTGAAACCTTGTATACCCAGCTTAAGGGGAATGGGATGCAAGTTGCTCATGAAGAAGCCTCAGATGAGTCTAATATCATCATTGTGAATACCTGTGGTTTTATAGATAACGCTAAAGAAGAGTCGATTGATACAATTTTACGCTATGTTGATGCAAAGAAAGAGGGTAAAGTTGATAAAGTATATGTGACAGGCTGTTTGTCTCACCGTTATAAGGATAGTTTAGAGAAGGAGATTCCGGATGTAGATGCTTTTTTTGGAACGAATGAGTTACCAAGAATTTTAAAGACTTTAAAGGCCGATTATAAAAAAGAATTAGTTGGGGAAAGATTAATTACGACTCCCACGCATTATGCATACTTAAAAATTGCAGAGGGTTGTGATCGTCCTTGTAGTTTCTGTGCGATTCCATTAATGAGGGGTAAGCATGTTTCGCGGGAAATGGATGAATTAGTAAAAGAGGCCAAATCTTTAGCAAGAACGGGAACAAAGGAATTAATTTTGATTGCACAAGACTTAACCTATTATGGATTAGATTTAAAGAATCCGGATGGAAGTACGGGAAGAAAATTGGCGGAATTAATGTATCGACTTTCTGATGTGGAGGGGATTGAGTGGATAAGGTTACAATATGCCTTTCCTTCGGGCTTTCCGATGGATATTTTGAAACCAATGGCAGAAAGAGAGAATATTTGTAAGTATTTAGATATGCCTTTGCAGTCTGGTTCTGATGCCATGCTAAAAAGTATGCGTAGGGGTATTACGAGGGAAAAGACAGAGGCTTTAATTTCAGATATTCGCTCCATGGTTCCAGACATAGCCCTTAGAACCACCTTGATTTCGGGTTATCCTGGTGAAACAGAGGCTGATTTTGAGGAGACCTATTCTTTTGTTGAGCGAATGCGATTTGATCGTCTAGGGGTATTTAATTATTCACATGAAGAAGATACGCATGCTTTCAAATTAGAAGATAATGTTCCAGAGGAGGTAAAGCAATTTCGATCAGATGAAATTATGCATCTTCAACAAGGGATTTCTTTGGAATTAAATCAAGAGAAAATAGGTAAAACATATAAAGTATTGGTTGATCGAAAAGAAGGGGGATATTATATTGGAAGAACAGAGTTTGATTCTCCTGAGGTTGATAATGAAGTTTTGGTTTCAGATGATACACCACTTAGATTAGGTGATTTTGCGAATATTACAATCGATAGTGCCGAGGAATTTGATTTATACGGAAAACTTGATTAGAGTTACGAGTTACGAACTACGAGTTACGAGTTTTTTTATGTCCAAGTTCCTAATTCTTAGTTAGTATTTAGTAAATCGTAGTTCGTAGTTCTTATTTCTTAAAGTTCGGCTGCTGGTTCATAATTGAGTAATGGGTCATATTTAAACAGTTCCAATGTACAAGGTGACCATTGGCTTTGGATGGCCAGCCTACAAGATAAAAGATTGCTTCTTTAGCTTCTTGCAATCCCATAAATCCTACTGTTGTAGCCATCACCCCGGCGGTATCGCAATCTGGGATTTCTAGTCCTTGCGGAGGATTCGGATAAATGCTTCTATAGGTTCCACTTTTTTTATTTTCTCCATGAATCCTTCCGTTTAATAAGGCAATTTGTCCTTCCCAGGCATATAAGCCTGCATAAATCCAAGGTTTATCAAATTGGCAACAAATATCATCGATGATATAGCGGATAGGAAAATTATCTGTACAATCTATGAGGATATCAATATCTTGAATATATTTTTCTAGGATAGTTCTTTTAGCAAATTCATTTTCATAATGAATTTCAATCGAAGAATTTAAGGCTTTTAGTTTTTGGGCTGCTATTTCAGCTTTAAATTTTCCTATTTCTGCCTCTGAAAATAAAGCTTGTCGCCCCAAATTCGAGCTTTCAATTTTGTCTCCATCTAAAATAATGATTTTCCCGATACCCGCCATGGCCAAATAGGGTAAAGCGGCATTGGCTAATCCTCCTGCACCAATTACCAAAACGGTAGAATTGCCAAGGATGAATTGTTCCTTTTCAGTCCAATTGCTTAATTGTAATTGTTTATGATATCGGTTCATTTAGAGTAAGGACAAAAAAAAGCCCCTTGGGTTTCAAGGGGCTAATTTCTTAAATTTTTATTAAAATTACACAGTAAGTGTACCTTTTTTCGCTGCTTTGATTAAAGTTGCTTCAAAACCATTCTTATTGATTGTTTTGATTGCTTTAGCAGAAACCTTCATTCTTACCCATACACCTTCGGACTCTAAGAAAAACTTCTTAGTTTGAAGATTTGGATAGAATTTACGCTTCGTTTTATTATTAGCGTGAGATACGTTATTTCCCACTTGTGTCTTTTTTCCAGTAATTTGACAAACCTTTGCCATGATCTCTTGCTTTTAATGTTAATAATTTGGACTGCAAAATTAAGGAAATATTTTAAAATTTCAAATTCGCAATCAAAATATTTATTTTATTTTAAGTCGTAATAAATTCATATCGGAAGTAATAAACAAATATTGGCCCTTATCTCCGCCAAAAGCGACATTTGAATTCGCATTATTTGTTTCGATTCTTCCGAGTAATTTTCCTTCCTTTGAAATAATTAATACTCCACCTGGCCCAGTTGCCCAGATATTTCCTTTTTTATCAATTTTTAATCCATCGCCCGATCCTCTAAATCCTTGTTTTACTAAATCCATTCCATTAAAAAACAGGCTAGGTTCTCCTAGATTACCATCTTCTTTAATGGGAAATGCATTCCAGATAATCGCTTGAGGGTCCGATTGTGCTACAATCACCGTTTTTTGGTCGGGTGTGATGGCAATTCCATTGGGTCTGGTCATTTGATCATATTGCAGAATTAATTCGCCCTTTTTTGTAATTCGATAAACTCCTTGAAAATCCAATTCCTTTGCGACCTCTGGTTCACCCCTTTTAGGGAGTCCATAGGGAGGATCTGTGAAGAAATAATCTCCTGATTTTGTTTGAATTAAATCATTCGGAGAATTTAATTGTTTTCCTTTATAAAGGTGAGCAAGTGTTTTTTTCTTATTCGAATTATCTAATGGCATTTCCGCAATTCTACGATCCCCATGTTCACAAGAGACCAGATTTCCTTTTGCATTGATAATTAAGCCATTTGCTCCTGGCTCTCCGGAATAATATTCTTTCCCAGTATAACCGGCTGGTTTTAAGAAGGTGGAAAGTCCGTCTTTTTCATTCCATTTATAAATGATATTTTCTGGGACATCTGTGAAAAGTAGCGACTGAAAATTTTCTACCCAAACGGGGCCTTCAGACCAAGTAAAGCCCTCTGCAACGATTTCTGGTTGGGAATTTGGATCCAAAAGTTCATTCAAAGCGGGGTCTAAGACCACGATTTTACCAATTCTTTTATAAGAATTTTGGGCCATAATTCCAGTAGAAAGGAATAAGAGGGAAATTAATAGATATTTTTTCATTGTTTAAATTGGAAATTAGAGTAGAATATAAATTTAATGATAAATTTATAAATTAGTTTAATCTTATAAGTTAGAGGTTTGAAAAATTCCTCTATTTCGATTAAATTTATGGGTGGGTGGTGGTGGCATTTCCCGTTTAAATATAAAATAATAAACCCTCCAATTTTGAAATTATCCCCCCAACAAGCCAAATTACAAATCATTGAAATTCTTTCCCCAATCTACGGATTAGAAGAAGCAAAAGCCATTGCTAATCGTTTATTGATCTTGCATTTTAATATTGCTTTAATAGATATCCTTACCGATAAATCCCTTGAACAACCCGATAATTGGGAGGAAATCTTATTTCGCCTCTCTAATGGTGAACCTTTCCAATATGTAATCGGAAAAGAATTTTTTCATGATCATATCTTCAAAGTAAATCAAAATACCCTTATCCCTCGTCCAGAAACCGAGGAACT
>JBJOIA010000294.1:0-4531 GCA_046047395.1 Bacteroidota bacterium
ATTTTTATGCTGCAGGAATGGACACGCTAACTATTGAAAAAAGAGGATTTGAACCCATTAAAAAATATTTAGCTGAGGTAGATGCGATCAAAGATTTAAAAGGAGTAGTAAATGAAATCGCATTATTAAAATCTTATGGCTTAGCATCACCTCTTTATGGATTTTATATAGGGCAGGATAGAAAAAATATCGAAAAAATGGTTCCTCAATTATCTCAAGGCGGCACTAGTTTACCCGATAGAGATTATTATTTAAAAACGGATGCGCGTTATTTAAAAGCACAGCAGGCCTTGAAGACCTATATTAAAACTTTGTTTATCCTTACGGGCACGAATGAGGCTCAAGCCGGAGAATATGCTGAAAATATATTCAATTTAGAAAAATCTTTAGCCGAGATACAAATGGTTCGTGTAGAAATGCGTGACCCATACAAGACCTATAATAAATTGTTTATGTCGGAATTTCAATCCAAAACAAAAAACATTGATTGGAATGAACATTTTGCTCTTTATGGAATACCTGCGCAGGATTCTATATTGGTAAATTCTCCTAATTTTTTTGAAAAAGCAGATGAAATCCTATCAAGCAGTCCTGTTTCAATATGGAAACAATATTTAAAATGGAATGTATTGAAGAATTCAGCAAGTTTATTGTCCAAAGATTTTGTAGAGGCGAGCTTTACTTATTCAAGTGCCTTGTCTGGCCAGCAAGTAGAAACACCAAGATGGCAGAAATTATCTTCCTGGACGGACGGAAGTATTGGGGAATTATTGGGACAATTATACATAAAAAGATATTTTAAACCAGAGGCAAAAGCGAGGATGGATGAATTAGTTGAGAATTTAAGAAAAGCTTTTGAAATAAGAATAAATAATTTAGAATGGATGAGTCCTGAAACGAAGGAAAAAGCCTTAGCAAAACTTGCAGCCTTTAGACCAAAGGTAGGTTATCCATCCATATTTAAGGATTATGAAGGACTCGTTATTCAATCGAATTCCTTTTTTGAGAATATGTTGAATGCTGATAAATGGGGATTTGATTTTAATATGAGTCAATATGGAAAACCGGTAGATAGAGAACGATTTGGAATGACCCCACCGACGGTAAATGCCTATTATTCTCCAACGATGAATGAAATTGTATTTCCGGCGGGAATATTACAGTTCCCATTTTTTGATCCGAATGCGGATGATGCTGTGAATTATGGAGGAATTGGTGCGGTAATTGGACATGAAATGTCGCATGGTTTTGATGATTCAGGATCTAAATATGATAAAGATGGAACTTTAAGAAATTGGTGGACGGACGAGGATCGGGCAAGATTTGAGGAAAGAACGAAATTATTAGGGGAGCAGTTTGATGCTTATACCATTTTGGATTCAATCCATGTAAATGGGAAATTAACGATGGGGGAAAATATTGGGGATTTAGGCGGATTAAATGCAGCATTTGAGGCATTTAAGATGACCAAACAAGGAAAATCAAATGAAAAAATTGACGGATTCACTCCAGATCAGCGATTCTTTTTAGCTTGGGCACAGGTTTGGAGAGGATCCACCAGAGATGAAACAGCTGCAAGATATATTGTGACAGACCCACATTCACCTATTCAATTTAGAACAATAGGAGCACCTGTAAATATGGATGCTTGGTATAAAGCATTTAATATACAACCAGGTGAAAAATTATACAAAAAACCAGAAGATAGAATTCGAATTTGGTAATTATTCCAAATAGTCTAGGTCTTTATTATGGGTTTCCGGAATGGTAAGAATACTATAGAAACCTATAATAAAGGCGATTAGACCTACTAATGCACCAGCATTAATCGGTCCAAGACCCTGATTAAAATTCCTAAAAAGTATCGTCATAATGACAGTTGAACCTCGAACCATATTTGGTACGGTGGTGGCAGTTGTAGCACGGAGATTCGTACCGAATTGTTCGGCACCAATGGTTACAAACATTGCCCAGTAGCCAATTCCAAATCCGAGTAAAAGCATGAAGAAATAAAATCCTGCGGAACTAGAAACGCCTACGAATAATAAATAAGTTGTGGCAAGGAAAGTAAGGAGCATCATATAGAAAACGGCTTTTTTTCTTGACTCCAAAAAATGAGAGAAAAAACCAGAGGCTAAATCTCCTGCCGACAATCCAATATAACACCACATGATAGATATACCAGGCTGTATGGTTTCTGTAAGTCCAAGGGCCTGTCCAAATTCATTGGAAAAGGTAGAAATTACGCCAATTACAAACCATGTTGGCACTCCCATGCCGATGCATTTCATATATTTTGAAAACCTTTCCCAGGAAGTAAATAGGGAGAAGAAATTACCTTTAGTAACGTGTGAATTATTTTGAATTTCTTTGAATATACCAGATTCAAAAACTCCCAAACGAAGCAAAAGTAATAGAATACCCATCCCACCTCCAACAAAATAAGCAGTCCGCCATTCAAAGAATTCAACTGTAAAATAACCCACTACTGCCCCTAATAAACCAATGGAAGCAACCAAGGAAGTCCCGATAGCACGAAGATTTTTTGGAAGAATTTCTGAAACAAGGGTAATACCAGCTCCTAATTCGCCGGCTAGACCAACACCTGCAATAAACCGAAGAACCATATAGGTATTAGCATCTTGAATGAAACCACAGGCTATATTTGCAAGGGAATAGGTTAGAATTGAACCGAATAAAACAGAAAGTCGTCCTTTTTTATCTCCCAAAACACCCCAAATGATTCCACCTACTAGAAGGCCGACCATCTGATAATTGAGTATATAGGTACCGAGAATTGCTATTTCAGATTCTGAATGGCCTAGGGCTTTTAGAGATGGAATACGAACAATTCCAAATAAAAGGAGATCATAAATATCAACAAAATAGCCAAGGGCTGCAACAATTACTGGGATGGATAAAAGTTGTTTTAGGGAGGATTCGCTTTGCATAAATTAATTAGGTTACAAAATTTTCCCTAAAATAAAAAAACCTGCTGATTTCTCAGCAGGTTTTTAAAAATATTATCTAGATCCTACGTAAGTCCAAGTTTCATCCCATGTAGTTCTCACATGAGGAGGAGTTGAAATTACAGAGGTCTGGGTCATATTATAAATAATCTTGAAAGATTTAGTAGAAGCATCATATTGATTTACCCCACTAGGATCCAATCTGCCTGCACGAGTATTGCCAGAAGGTTGACCATATCCATTTGTAACACTAACGATAGCATCTGTATTAGGATCAAATTCAATTATAGGAATAAATGAACCATAACCAGATAATCCAGTACCACCAGATGTAATAGGAATGTAAAAACCAGACCAAACAATTGGGTCAAAAACAATACATTCTGTAGCAGAAACAGTTCTTAACTCAGCAGTCCAATTTCCATAACCATTAGCTACAAGGTAATCATTAACGTGTGTTAAAGAAGGAGCAGCAACGTCGACCATTGTACCAGTTACTTCATATAATCCATCATACTTATTCTTGATTGAGATGGTTACAACCACTTCTGTTTTTTCAGCAGAAAGTGTTGCAGCGCCATTATCTGTCAATCTAAAACCGATTGCAAATTTTTTGGATAAGTCCCATTTGCTACCATCTAAGTTGATAGAAATATTTTTTGCAAAGTCACCAGCACCGAAATTTAAGGTATATTTACCATTAATATATGAGACTCCTCCATCTGCCACTAATGTGTAAATATCAGAGGGTAAATATTCAAAATCAGTACCATTATCAGCATTATACTGATCAACCAAATCAGGAGCATCTTCTAAAACGACACTAATAACAGATTGAAGATTAGCAGATGAATTAGCATCACGTCTAACATCAACTAAATCAACTTTTTTAACCTCTAAGAAGGGGCTAAAAAACAATGCTTTAGTTCCACTTTCACTAATTTTTATGATAGTATTCCCTTCATCACCTAATACCGCAGTATCGTCTTTGATACAGGAAGATACCATAAATAAAGTGGCAAAACTAAGAGCTAATATTTTAATATAATTTTTCATATTAATTACTTGTTTAAATATTATTTATCCCACCAAACTTTAGCATCCTGGGAATCACCACCAGCAATACGAGCTACAGCAGCTTCAGCATTGGCTTTATTCGAAGTGAATTCAGAGGAAGCATACGTATATCTTCTTGGAATTGCTTTTCCAGCAGCATCTGGTGCAGGGGTTAAAGTTGGGTATCCAGATTTTCTCCAGATATTCCATCCCATTGAACCGTTAGGATAAGAAGCTATATAACGTTGGGTAGCAATTTTCTCATCATTGCCTGCAGCTCCTGCAGCACCAATAGCTACTTTAGAAGAGGTTGCAAACGCTGAATTATAAGTTATACCCCACTGCTCAAAAGATAATTGAATTCCTTGAGCATAAACAGTTGCTAAATTTTCAGAAGTCCAACCTAAATTGGCAGCCTCAGCTCTAGCAAGAGCAACTTCACCAGCAGAAACTAATACCAAAGGTGAATTTTCAAGACGTTTATCACCTCTTAAAATTCTTGCCCA
>JBJOIA010000295.1:0-10687 GCA_046047395.1 Bacteroidota bacterium
GGTAGTGGCAATTCAACATGGAGATTATTTCACAGTTTATTCAAAACTTAAATCTGTAAAAGTTAAAAAAGGAGATAAGGTAGGAACTGGATCACCTATTGGAATTGCAGATATTGAAGAGGATGGAAGAGGTGAAATCAATTTCCAGGTTTGGAAAAATACCCAACACCAAAATCCAGAATCTTGGTTAAAATAATTAGATTTTATAATTCACTCTAAGGCTGATATTTCGCCCAATATCTGCGGTATAATATCTAAACCTATTTAGATAATCACGATATTCCGTATTGAATAAATTTGTAATTCTAATTCCAAAATCTATTTTGTTATAAGTTAGGTCCCAATTGAATTCCATTAAGCCATATCCTTTTGGAGGAGCTAGAAAATCTGTGCCAGAGGTATACCTGTTTTGTTTAGCAACCTGCGTCCAACCAAGTCCAATTATCTGTCTTTCATTATCAAATTGATAATTTAATTCCCAAGTAGCCCTGTTGGTAGGTATATTTACTAAATAGGTAGAAGAATTAATGTTTCTTGCCTGAATAAGACTGTATTTTTGTGAAAAACGTAAATGTTCAACAACCGTAAAATTAAAATTGGCATCTATACCCGAAAATTGGGCATTTATTTGGGTATATTTGAAGGTTGGAAAGGCCCCACGCACCGTAATGGTATAAAAAGGTTCACCTTGATTTACCACAGGCAATAAATAAACAAAATCTTGGATTAAATTTGTATAAATGCCAATTTCGCCTTCAAGATTTTTTAACGAAAAAACATTATTCAGGCTAAAATTTAAAGACTTTTCTCCTCTTAAATTGCTATTTCCGATTTCAAATGCCCCAGCGCCATGATGAACCCCATTAGAATATAATTCATTTACTGAAGGGGGACGAAATGCACGAGCAATAGTTAAGTTTTGTTCGAATTTATGTGACCAATGGTATTTCCCGCCAATACTTCCTGATAGGCCAATATATTTTTTTTCTATCTCTGAAATATTATTCGTATAAGCCCCATTACTCATATATATCTCCATTTCTCTGTAGTCCATTCTTCCTCCAACTTCTATTTCATATTTTTCTTTGGTTAATTTTTCAATTCCAAAAACCCCTAAAGACTGTGCATGATAATTTGGTAATAAAGAGGAGGTTATCGTTGGTCTTCTTACCGATAATCCAGAGGTCATATTCTCCTGAAATAATAAATTCATCCCGAATAAACCCCTTAATGACTTCGGCTTATTGATTTCATCATATATTAATTCACTCGAATAGGTATTTAGTTTGAAATAATAAAGATTTGAAACTTTATTATTTCTCGGAATATCATATTCCTTTCTATGATCAAATTGGTGGGAAAGGGTTAAGCGTATTGCCGACTTATTCGGTAACTGATATGAGGTTTTATATTTAAGTAAATTATGGTTTACTTCTTGTTTTGGGAATTGAATACCTCTAATAAATTTATCAGGAGTATAAATTTTGAATGGACGAGTTCTTTGAATAGCTTTTGTTAAATCAACAATATTTCCTATGTGTGAACCAGCATAAATTCCGATTTCAGTATTGAAATAGGAAAAGAATAAATCTTGCTTTAATTTTTTCCTGTTCAGACCTAAAGCTACTGAGAAATTTTTTTCTGAAATTCCTGTATTTGCTAGATTATAATTCGGAGTAAAGGTATTTCCACCATTTTTTAAGGTTCCTTGTATTCTCCAACCAAATCCTTTTATTTCTTCAATACCCCCTTGTAAATAAGATGAACCAACCCATTGTCTCCCATTTGTGAAATAAACAGATTGTAATTCTCCTGTAATTTGCGATGAATCTGGTAAAGGATTAGGTTCCATTAAAATAATGCCACCTATGGCATCTCCTCCATATCTAAGTCCTGCAGGACCTTTAATTACTTGAATATTTTTTGATACAAAGGGGTCAATTTCTGGAGCATGCTCACTTCCCCAAGATTGTCCTTCCTGTCTAATACCTTGATTCAAGATTATTACCCGATTCGAATGCATACCATGTATTACAGGTTTGGAGATTGTTGAGCCAGTTTGAAGACTTTCTACTCCAGTAAGGCCTCTTAAAATAGTTCCCAAATTTTCCCCCACTCTCTCCCTTCTAGTTAATAAGTCTACTTTTTCGGATAATTGTGGACTAGATTCCGACCTTTGGGTGCTGATGGTAACATTGTTTAATTGGACAATATTTTCTTTTAAAACAATATTATCCACTTCATTATGTTCTAAATGGATTTCAATTTCATTTTTTGTAAAGCTGGAAATTTCCGTAACCAAAATATAATGGCCAGGACAAATATTTTTTATTTGATAAAATCCATTTTCATCACTAATGGCATTGTAATTTGTTCCCTTTAGATATACTACTGCTCCTGGAATATATTCTTTTGTTTCCTCTGATTTAATTTGACCCTTGATTTCAAGTTTGCAATTATTTTGTCCAATTAAAACGAAGGCATTAAACAATAAAATGTTGAAAAGTATAAATTTTTTCATCCAATAAATATAAGTTCAAAAATACGTAATAATCTTCATTATATGCTTCTAGGGAGTCTTTTAAAGGATAAGAAAAGGGTGGGTGAATACGAAATGTCAAATTTTGTAGATGAAATTTTTTTAAATAAATTTTGTTTTGTTTAATCTTTTTATAAATTTGTTAAACAAAACATCAACAAAAAGTTATGACTGCATTAGAATTTTCATTTCAGATCAACAAAAATTTAAAATTGTTGAAGCCTTTTGCCCTTCGGTTAACACGTGATCAGGATGATGCCAAGGATTTAGTTCAAGATACATTGGTGAAGGCATATTCGAATAGGGAAAAATTTGAGGATGGAACGAATCTAAAGGCTTGGTTATTTACGATAATGAAGAATACCTTTATTACGCAATATCAGCGTATGGTAAGACGTAAGACTTTTATTGATACTACAGAAAATTTACACTTCATCAACTCAACTACAGCAATTCAAGAAAATGATGCAAATAATCAATTTTTAAGAGAAGATTTAAAGAAATCTTTGAAGAGATTAGATGCGATTTATAGAATTCCATTTTTGCTATTTTTCAAGGGTTATAAGTATCATGAAATTTCGGAGGAATTAGATTTACCGATTGGTACGGTAAAAAATAGAATTCATATTGCTCGTAAAGAATTAAAAGATGCGCTTAAGATGTATGCATAAATATTAAAATTTTGATTAGTTTTTTGGTTAACAGTATGAGGTAAAATGCCAGAATATTTCTGGCATTTTCTTTTAAAATTCGTAAATTATAGAATATTATTTTAGAATGGCTGACAAAAATAAAAATGTTATTGTAATTGGTTCTGGATTTGCGGGATTATCTGCAGCCACTCAGTTGGCAGATTTAGGTTATAAGGTAAAGATATTAGAAAAAAATCAGGGTCCTGGGGGAAGAGCGAGGGTTTTCAAGGAAAAGGGGTTCACCTTTGATATGGGACCATCTTGGTATTGGATGCCAGATATATTTGAGGATTATTTTGGAAGATTTGGGAAAAAACCATCGGATTATTATCATTTAATCAGATTAGATCCATCCTATTCTGTCATATTGAATAAGGAGGAGGTTATGGATTTGCCTGCAAATTTTGAAGATTTGAAGGCTTTATTTGAATCCAAAGAACCCGGTGCTGCCGAAAATTTAGAAAAATTTTTAAATCAAGCGGCCTATAAATATCAGGTAGGAATTAAGGATTTTGTATGGCGGCCATCCCGGAGTATCAAGGAGTTTTTTGAGTTCAAATTGCTTATTGATTTAATTCGATTAGATGTATTTAATTCTTTTTATAAGCATATTCGGAAATATTTTAAGTCTGAGACTTTATTGAAATTAATGGAATTCCCAATTTTATTTTTAGGGGCAATCTCAGAAAATACTCCGGCAATGTATAGTTTAATGAACTATGCTGAAATTAAACTCGGAACTTGGTATCCAATGGGAGGGATGCATGAAATTATCAAAGGGATGGTTTCTTTGGCGGAGGAGAAAGGTGTAGAAATACTTTATGATAAGGAAGTTACGGGTTTTGTTTATGAAAAAGATCAAGTAGTGGGTGTTAAGGTGCATGGAAATACCTATCAGACCGATGCAGTAATTGCAGGGGCAGATTATCATCATGTTGAATCAATTTTAGATAAAAAGTTTAGAAATTATAAAGATCAATATTGGGATTCGAGGGTGATGGCTCCCTCTTCCTTATTGTTTTATTTAGGTATAGATAAAAAGCTTCCAAAATTAAAGCATCATAATTTATTTTTTGACAGAGATTTTGGAGTTCATTCTCATGAAATTTATACCGAACCAAAATGGCCTTCAGATCCATTATTCTATTGTTCAGCTCCTTCCATAACAGATCCAACTGTTGCTCCAGAAGGGAAGGAAAACATTTTTTTGTTGGTCCCTTTAGCGCCTGACCTAGAAGATTCAGAAGAACTAAGAGAAAAATATTATCTTGATTTGATTGAAAGATTAGAAGAATATTGTGGTACTTCCATTAATGATTCTGTTATCTTTAAGCGTTCTTATGCAATGAATGATTTTAAATCCGATTATCATGCTTTTAAGGGGAATGCTTACGGATTAGCAAATACTTTATTTCAGACAGCTTTTTTAAAGCCGAGTTTAAAGAATCATCATTTAAAGAATTTTTATTATACCGGTCAATTAACTGTACCAGGTCCTGGTGTGCCTCCATCTTTGATTTCAGGGATTGTAGTTGCCAAGGAATTGGATAAAGAAATGAATTAATATGGATTTTTATTCTGAAATATCGCAAAGAGTAAGTAAACTTTTTACTCGGGCTTATTCTACTTCTTTTTCATCCGGAATTTCAACTTTGGATTCTTCCTTACATGAACCTATTTATTCTATTTATGGATTTGTTCGCTTGGCAGATGAAATAGTGGATACTTTTTATGATCAGAACCAAAGAGAATTATTGGAAAAATTCACAGAAGAGACATATCGGTCTATTGAAGATAAATTTAGTTTAAATCCAATTTTACAAAGTTTTCAATTAGTAGTAAATCAATATAATATTCCCTATGAATATATTAAAGCTTTTTTATATTCTATGGAATTAGATTTGGAGAAAAGGGATTATTCAGAAAAAGAATATAAAGAATATATTTATGGTTCTGCAGAGGTAGTTGGTTTAATGTGTTTAAAGGTTTTCTGTGGAAAGAATGATTCACTTTTTGAATCTTTAATTGAACCCGCGAAGGCCTTAGGTTCTGCTTTCCAAAAGATCAATTTTTTAAGAGATATAAAATCTGATTTTGAGGAAAGGGGACGAGTTTATTTCCCACATATTGATTTTAATAATTTTACAGATCAGCAAAAAAAGGAAATTGAGGCAGATATTCAAAAGGATTTTGATTTCGGATGGGAAGGAATACAAAAATTACCAATTAATGCCAAAAAGGGTGTAAAACTTGCCTATCACTATTATCAAGAACTTACTAAAATCATCCAGAACCTTTCTGCTGAAAGAATAAAAAATGAAAGAATCAGGGTGCCAGACTCACAAAAATTAATTTTATATTTAAGGGTTCAATTAAACCTTATATGATTCCAGAGATTTTATTAATTTTTTCCATTCTAGTATTGGCCTTTATGTATGCAGCTGTTGGTCATGGTGGGGCATCAGGTTATTTAGCTGCTATGGCAATTGTAGGTATATCGCCTTTAGTAATGAAACCATCTGCACTGATTTTGAATTTAGGAGTATCCTTTTTATCCTTTTATCATTATTACAAAAAAGGAAATTTTCGTTTTCATTTATTTTGGCCTTTTTCAATTTCTAGTATTCCAATGGCCTATATTGGATCTCAGTGGTTGATCACTGATGGTTTATACAAAAAAATTTTGGGAGTTTGTTTATTGATTGCCCTTGTAAGATTAGTAATTAAATTTCCTGAATCCGAAGAAAATAAAAAAATACCTCTAATTTTAGCCCTTATAGTTGGGGCAATTATTGGTTTATTTTCAGGTATGATCGGAATTGGAGGCGGGATTATTTTATCACCAGTATTATTATTATTTCGATGGGCTAAAATGAAAGAAGCTGCTGCAATTTCTGCTTTATTTATTTTTGTCAATTCTTTTTCAGGAATTTTAGGTATTCATGACTTTTCCAATTTATCTTTAAATAATTTAGCCTATTGGTTTATTGCCGCCATTATTGGAGGCTTTTTAGGTTCAAGATGGGGAGCCTATATTGCCGTACCTGAGAGAATTAAGCAGGTCTTGGCATTCGTCTTATTTCTTGCATCCATTAAGCTTTTTATTATTTAAAAAAATCCCCAAAAACCTATTCGTAAGATTCTTGGGGATTTAGTTGATTTAAAAATTCAATCGCTTATATCTACTAATTTAAGATTAATCCAATATTAGTTTCCTGAACTCTGAATTTTGCCTGTTTCTTGCTTGCGCATTCTATCTATTTGCATAGGATTTGGCGTATTTCTTGAACGGTATTTAAATAATTCTACTTTGGTTGGCTGAGCAGGTTCCCTTGGGAAATTATTATCTTCCAAATTGATGTCTGCTGTTTCTTGGAATGGATCAAGAACCCATCTTATTACCTTTTTTTCAGTAGGAATAATTTTATTCACCGAGACATTATTTTTTCTCCAAATCTCTACAGGAATTCTCATTACTTCCGAACTTCCATCTTCATATTCTAATTTTAAAATGATAGGCATTGGAATACCACCTTTATTTTTGAAATTTAATACATAGAAATTTTTATTCTTTTGAATTAATTCTTTTTCTTCATCAGTAAGGGAATTTAAAAAATTCTGATATTCTTTTTTATCCTCCTCGCTTACAGCAAATTGATCATAAGTAGAATAAAAATCTTTTAAATCAGGATTTGCCTCTACTACGGTCTCCGGGATATCCGTTTTATTTCTAATATTGGATATTGTCTCCTCACTTTTTTGAAAATCTGATTTAGCTGCAGCCTTATTTTCTTCTGGATTTTTTCCATCAATTCCATACCATTTCACTTCCTCTATTGCCTGATCTACAGGATCTGTTGTATAAAACCAGCCTCTCCAGAACCAGTCTAAGTCCACCCCAGATGCATCTTCTAGTGTACGGAATAAGTCGGCAGGATAAGGTTGTTTAAAAGCCCACCTTCTACAGTATTCTTTAAATGCATAGTCAAAAAGTTCTCGACCCATCACCGTTTCTCTTAAGATATTCAAAGCAGTAGCTGGTTTTCCATAGGCATTATTTCCAAATTGGAGGATATTTTCTGAATTAGACATAATTGGCACCATGGTGCTTTTGTCCATTTTCATATAACTCACAATATTTTTTGCCTCACCTCTTCTGGAAGGGTAATTTCTATCCCATTCTTGTTCTGCTAAATATTCAACAAAAGAATTTAATCCCTCATCCATCCATGTCCATTGTCTTTCATCAGAATTGATGATCATTGGGAAAAAATTATGGCCTACTTCATGGATAATAACAGAAATCATTCCATTTTTTACATTTTCAGAATAAGTACCGTCATTTTCTGGTCTACCTCCATTAAAGGAAATCATTGGATATTCCATTCCTCCTCCTCTTGTAGCATGACAAGAAATTGCCACTGGATAAGGATAGGCAATAGTATGTTTTGAATAAGATTTAACAGTATGTGCTACGACCATGGTAGAATATTTCCCCCAAAGTGGATTTCCTTCCTTTGGATAATAGGACATTGCCCAAACTTTTTTTCCTTCTACATCTACTTGCATTGCATCCCAAATGAATTTTCTAGAGGAAGCAAAGGCAAAGTCGCGAACATTTTCAGCATAAAAGACCCAAGTCTTTTTATCTTTAGATTGTGTTTTTTCTGCTGCAATGGCTTCATCTTGTGTAACAATTTCAACAGGTCTATCTGCTTTTTTTGCTTTATTTAAACGCGACATTTGTGTTGGGCTAAGTACATCCTTCGGATTTTGTAATTCACCTGAAGCTCCCACTATATGATCTGCTGGTGCTGTAATCGCCACCTTATAATTACCAAAATTTAAGGTAAATTCGCCATTTCCAAGGAATTGTTTATTTTGCCAACCGTATACATCATTATAAACTGCCATTCTTGGAAACCAATGAGCAATGAAATAATTTGAATTTCCATCTTCTGGGAAGAATTCATAACCTGATCTTCCATAATATTCTGTTATTAAATAATTCCAATCAATTTTAAAACTTACTGAAGATCCGCTTGCAAGTGGAGTAGGTAAATTTATTCGCATCATGGTATTATTGATTGTATAAGGAAGATCCTTTCCCTTTAAATCTTTTACAGAAGTAATCTTATAACCGTATTCTTTGGGATCTAGGATTGATTTAAAAGAATTAGCAGAAATTCCTCTTTCCAATTCTCCTGTTTGGGTTAAATTGGTTATAGAATTTTTTTCAAATAAATTCTGATCCATTTGTAACCATAAATAATTTAATTGATCAGGAGAATTATTAAAATAAGTTACGGTTTCAGAACCAATGATTTTTTTGTTTGCATCATCAAGTTCAACCTGGATGTCATAATCTGCTCTTTGTTGCCAATATTCCCTTCCTGGGGCACCAGAGGCTGTTCGATAATTATTTGGAGTTGGTAATGTGTTTTCAAGTTGCTCAAATTTATTTGCTTCTTGAGAATAGGATAAATTACTCAGAAATAATAATCCAATTAAGGTTTTAAGGTAGTTTTTCATTTTAATGATAGCTTGTTAATCTTCAAATTTACGATTTTTTCTCACAAAATAAATTTAAATAATTTAATTATATATAGTTTTTTTCCGTGCTATGCTATGCTATTCTAAAAATTTAACCTAAAATATTTTGAAAATTAATTTCAAGAATATAATTTAGTAAAATCAAAATTTACAAAAGAGACAAATGAGCGTTTTAATCGGAAAAAAAGAATATTTTAAAGGTATAGATAAAATACAATTTGAAGGGGTGGATTCAGACAATCCAATGGCCTTCAAATATTATGATGAAAATAGAATAATAGCGGGGAAGTCGATGAAAGAACATCTTCGATTTGCTATTGCATATTGGCATTCATTTTGTGGTGATGGTTCCGATCCGTTTGGTCCTGGTACCATGCATTATCCTTGGGATTCTGCATCAGACTATAAAACACGTGCAGAGGATAAAGCAGACGCTGCTTTTGAATTTATTACGAAAATTGGTGCACCATTTTATTGTTTTCATGATGTTGATGCCATTGATTTTACTACTGATGTAAAAGATTTTTCAGATAGAATTAAGTTTATTTCAGATGTTTTTGAAAAGAAACAAGAAGAGTCTGGAGTGAAATTATTATGGGGAACTGCGAATTTGTTTTCTCATGAAAGATATATGAACGGAGCATCCACCAATCCTAATTTTGAGGTTTTAGCTCATGCTGGAGCTCAATTAAAGGGCGCAATTGATGCGACAATAAAATTAGGCGGAAATGGTTATGTGTTCTGGGGAGGTAGAGAAGGTTATATGTCCTTATTAAATACGGATATGAAGAGAGAAAAAGAGCATTTTGCGAGAATGCTTCACATGTGTGTAGAATACGCAAGAAAAAATGGCTTCAAAGGAAGATTTTTCATTGAGCCCAAGCCAGCAGAACCTACCAAGCATCAATATGATTATGATTCTGAAACTGTCGCAGGTTTCTTAAAAGCGAATGGTTTAGAATCAGAATTTGGTTTAAATGTTGAAGTAAACCATGCTACACTTGCTGGCCATTCTTTTGCTCATGAATTGCAGATTGCATCAGATAATAATATGCTTTGTTCGATTGATGCAAATAGAGGAGATATGCAAAATGGCTGGGATACAGACCAGTTTCCTACCGACATATATGAGTGGGCAGAAGCTATGATGATTATTCTTCGTCAGGGAGGGCTACACGGTGGTGGAATTAATTTCGATGCCAAAAGAAGAAGAAATTCGACGGATATGGAAGATTTATTCTATGCTCATATTGGAGGAATGGATACGATTGCAAGGGGATTGATAATTGCAGATAAAATCATTTCACATGGTGAATTTGATAAAATAAAAAAAGCAAGATATTCAAGTTTCGATTCCGGAAAAGGAAAAGAATTTGAATTAGGAAATTTAAAATTAGAAGATTTATTCAATATCGCCTCCTCAGCCGGTGAGCCAGCTCAGATTTCGGGTCGACAAGAATATTTAGAAAATTTAATTAATCGCTTTGTATAAAATTAAAACCTTTTAACCTATTTTGAATAATGAAAATTACAGCAAGACCCTTGGTCTTGCTGTATTTGTTTTCGGGTAGATTTAATTTATTATTTCAAATTACTTACTTACTTACTTACTTACTTACTTACTTACTTACTCATTATTCATATGCTCTGAGCAGTGGCTCGACCGGTTGTCGCTCCAGACCGGGTGGCCTTTTCATTTTCCACTGATCATGTCCGGTGCTGTTTGGTTTAATGTAAAGTGGAGCCGTAGCCACTAGTGAAACGGTGGCGAGGGCCGCGACACAGCGGGCCACGGATGGTTGTGGCGATGGCCTTGTCCTTGTGGCTGACTTTGCCGCAACGAGGTGTGGGAGCATAGCCGCGATTTTCGACAATGGCATCGTACGCGCTCGCAATCCTTGTC
>JBJOIA010000296.1:0-3487 GCA_046047395.1 Bacteroidota bacterium
GATTCAAAAGATTTTTAGAGAACATAAGCCAGATTGGGTATTTCATGCTGCAGCGTATAAGCATGTGCCTTTAATGGAAGCTAACCCTTATGAATCTATTAGGAATAATGTTTTTGGAACAAAGATATTGGCTGATATCTCCGTAGAGAATAATGTAAGTAAATTTGTAATGATTTCCACCGATAAGGCAGTAAATCCCACAAATGTAATGGGTGCTACTAAAAGATTGGCCGAAATGTATACACAATCTTATAATCACATAGAAGGAATTCATACTAAATTCATTGCAACACGATTTGGGAATGTTTTAGGTTCCAATGGGTCAGTAATACCTTTATTTAGAAAGCAAATAGAATTAGGAGGGCCTATTACCATAACTCATCCTGAGATTACAAGGTATTTTATGACAATCCCTGAAGCTTGTGAACTTGTTTTAGAGGCAGGTACCATGGGAGGCGGAGGAGAAGTTTTTGTTTTTGATATGGGTGAGTCTGTAAAAATTATTGATTTAGCCAAAAAAATGATTACTCTGAGTGGGTTAACATTAGGAAAAGATATTGAAATAAAAATAACTGGTTTAAGACCAGGGGAGAAACTTTATGAAGAATTGTTGTCAAATGATGAAAATACCTTACCCACACATCATGATAAAATTCTTATTGCTAAGGTTAATACTCTTTCCCACAGTGAGATTGAAATTGCTCTTTCAGACTTAGAATCATTAATTCAATTTGGTAGTCACTTTCAAATTGTTTCCAAGTTAAAAGAAATTATTCCAGAGTATCTTTCAAATAATTCTATTTACGAGAACTTAGACAAGGAGTTGAAAAAAAATAAAAATAGGGTTTAGTTTACAACTTTTTGTTAAATTGTGCGTTTAATAAAAAAATCCTTACCATGAAAAGAAATTATTTTTCGTTTTTATTTATAATCTTTGTTCTTGGAGTTATTTCGATTTCTTGTATTGGTAAAGAAAAATCAATAAAAAACTCTACCCCAATTCTTAAGGAAAATATGGCAAAATTAGATACGATCACATTAGGTGCTGGATGTTTTTGGTGCGTTGAGGCTGTTTATCAAGACCTCAAAGGTGTTCATTCTGTTGAATCTGGTTACATGGGTGGTAAAATTAAAAACCCTTCTTATAAAGAGGTTTGTACTGGTCTTACAGGTCATGCTGAGGTATGTCAGATTATTTACGATCCAGAAATAATCAGTTTTGAGGAAATTTTAGAAGTGTTCTGGCAAACTCATGACCCAACCACATTAAATCGTCAGGGAGCAGATATTGGTACTCAATATCGTTCAGTAATTTTCTATCATGACGAAAATCAAAGAAATTTGTCTGAGCAATGGAAAAATAGGTTAAATAATGAGCATGTATTTCCTAATCCAATTGTTACTTATATAGAACCCGCACAAGAATTTTTTGTGGCTGAAGATTATCATCAAAATTATTTTAAAGAGAATGGTAGTCAACCTTATTGCCAAATTGTTATTAAACCTAAGTTAGATAAATTTAAAAAGGCCTTCAAAGATAAATTGAAATAGAATTATCTTCTTTTATTTCTTCTTTTTCCTTTTGGAATTACCTTAAAATTATTTTTTCTAGATTTTAGCCCTCTTCCCCGTCCAAAATTTTTGGCTAATTCTGGCATTCCTACTAATTCCAAATCAATCGTTCTTCTCGTAAGATTTGTATCCTTTACTATTACCTCTAATTCATCCCCAAAGGTGAATAATTTACCTGTTTGTCTTCCAATTATCCTATAATTCTCTTTGTCCAGTTCATAGTAATCATCTGTCAAATCCGACATTCGAATCATCCCTTCGCAGGAAGTATTTTCAATTTCTACATAAATTCCATTTTCAGTTACCCCTGAGACAGTCCCTTTAAATACTTGTTTCTCTTGTAAAGAAATGTATTCTACCTGCTTATATTTAACAGAGGCCCTTTCTGCCTCAGCTGCAATTTTTTCCCTATCCGAACAATGTTTGCATTTAGCCTCCAAAAGTTCTTTATTTTGACTATCTGCACCATCTAAATACAATTGTAATAAACGGTGAGCAATCATGTCTGGATATCGTCTAATCGGACTAGTGAAATGACTATAAAATGGAAAGGCTAAACCAAAATGACCAATTTTTTCTGTGGAATAGCGTGCCTTCGCCATTGTACGAACTGCAAGACTTTGCAATAAATTTTCTTCCTTCTTCCCAATGATATCATCCATCATTTTATTAAATGAAGAAGCGATATTATTAGCTTCAGTGGAAACTTTATATCCGAATTTTTTGGCAAAATTAGAAAATACTTTTACCTTTTCTGGATCAGGGGCTTCATGTACTCGATAAACCATGGTATTTCTTGGTTCAGATTTTTTCATTTCATGAACATACATGGCTACTCTCTTATTCGCAAGAAGCATAAATTCTTCTATTAATTTATGGGCATCCTTTCGTACTCTTGGATATACAGAAAGCGGGGTTCCTTTTTCATCCAATAAAAATTTCAATTCTACTGTTTCAAAATTGACAGATCCTCTATTGAATCGAAAATCTCTAAGAGATTTTGCAATTTTATTTAGGTTTAATAATGGTTGCGTAAATTCTGGCCAATTTAAATTACTCCCTTCAATCACCTCTTGGGCTTCTTCATAGGTAAATCTTTTTGAAGAATGAATTATAGTCCTTCCAAACCATTCCTTTTTTACTTCCCCTCTTTCATTCATTTCAAAAATTCCTGAAAAAGTAAGTTTATCCTCATTGGGCCTTAAAGAGCAAAGTCCATTCGATAATTTTTCTGGAAGCATCGGAATTACCCTATCCACTAAATAAACAGAAGTTCCTCTTAAATAGGCCTCTTTATCAAGTATACTATCTTCTTTAACATAATGCGTAACGTCTGCGATATGCACACCAATCTCAAAATTTCCATTATCTAAAATTTGATAACTTATGGCATCATCAAAATCTTTGGCATCGATAGGGTCAATAGTGAAGGTTAAAATATTCCTTAAATCCTTTCTTTTTTTGATTTCCTTTTCTGGAATATTTTCGGGGATTCTATTTACATAATTTTCTATTTCTTCAGAAAAATGGGTAGGTAAGTTAAATTCATTGATGATAGCATTTAATTCAGTCTCATTCTCTCCAGATTTTCCCAGAATTGTGATAATTTCAGCCTCCGGACTCTTATCTTTCGAACCATAATCTAAAATTTTTGCTATTACTTTATCCTTATCCTGGGCTTTGTTTATCTTATTCTTCGGAACATAAAAATCTTGATGAAATTTCTTAGAATCGGGAATTAGAAATGCATAATTAGATTTAATTTCAATAGTCCCTACAATTTCAGTAATAACCCGTTTTAAAATTTCAATAACTTTTCCTTCAGGCCTTGAATTTTCATTTTTTGCAGGCTTGGTTATTAATATCCGAACAAGATCTCCATGAAATGCTCCTTTTAAATCGTAAACAGGTACAT
>JBJOIA010000297.1:0-3877 GCA_046047395.1 Bacteroidota bacterium
AGTATTAAATTTAATACTCAGAAAAATGAATTATACCGAGTAATGGCTCATGGTTTATTACACCTTATAGGCTTTAAAGATAAAACTGAAAAAGAAAAAGAAATCATGAGAGAAAAAGAAAATTTAGCACTTTCAAAATTAATAATTATCTAATGTTTCACGTGGAACATCAAAATAAATGGAAAGAGAATACGACGTTATTGTAGTAGGGGCGGGACATGCTGGTTGCGAAGCAGCCTATGCAGCAGGTAAAATGGGTTCAAAAGTATTATTAATTACCATGAACCTACAGACCATTGCGCAAATGTCTTGCAACCCCGCAATGGGGGGTGTGGCAAAAGGACAAATCGTAAGAGAAATAGATGCCTTAGGAGGAATGTCTGGTATAATTTCAGATAAGACCATGATCCAATTTAGAATGTTGAATCGCTCAAAAGGTCCTGCTATGTGGTCACCTAGATGTCAATCTGACCGCATGCGTTTCTCTGAAGAATGGAGATTGGCTTTGGAAGGGAATAAAAATGTGGATTTCTGGCAAGATTCAGTAGAGGAGCTACTCGTAGAAAAGGGAAAATTAAAAGGTGCCAAAACAAGAATGGGAATGGAGTTCTATTCCGCCAATATTGTTTTAACAAATGGTACTTTTTTAAATGGACTTATTCATATAGGCGAAAAGAATTTTGGGGGCGGAAGAATGGCTGAACCTAATTCAAAAGGAATAACAGAACAATTGGTACAACTTGGATTTGAGTCTGGTAGAATGAAAACTGGTACCCCTCCAAGAGTAGATGGAAGAACCCTAGATTATTCTAAAATGGAAGAACAAAAAGGGGATGAAAACCCAACGTGTTTTTCCTACATGACAGAAGAACCTATTCAAGAACAAAGATCCTGTTGGATTACCCATACAAATGAAAAAGTCCATGCAGTATTAAGAAAAGGTTTCGATCGTTCTCCCATGTTCGCAGGAAGAATCAAAGGACTAGGCCCAAGATATTGCCCGTCTGTAGAAGATAAAATAAATCGTTTTGCAGATAAAGAATCTCATCAAATATTCGTAGAACCCGAAGGATGGAATACAGTAGAAATCTATGTGAATGGTTTTTCAACCTCACTACCAGAAGAAATACAATTTGAAGCTTTAAAATTAATTCCTGGATTTGAAAATGCTAAAATATTTAGACCAGGATACGCAATTGAATACGATTATTTTCCTCCTACCCAATTGAAGCAAACCTTGGAAACAAAATTAGTAGATGGTCTGTTTTTTGCGGGACAAATTAATGGAACCACAGGATATGAAGAGGCGGCATGTCAGGGTTTAATTGCTGGAATAAATGCTCATAGAAAAGCAAAAAATTTACCAGAATTCACCCTTGGAAGATCAGAGGCATATATAGGTGTTTTAATCGATGACCTAATCAATAAAGGCACCGATGAGCCCTATAGAATGTTTACTTCTCGGGCAGAATTTAGAACCTTATTAAGACAAGATAATGCAGACGAACGGTTAACCGAAAAAGGATATGAAATTGGTTTAGCAACAGAAGAGCGCTGGAGAAAATTTCAAGATAAAAAACAGCAAATAGAAGAATTAACTGAAAAATTAGCGATCCTGAAATTTAAACCCCAAGAATTAAATCCTTTTCTAGCCTCAATTGAAACTTCAGAGGTAAAAGAAGGAACAAATATATTGGCCCTTTTAAAAAGATCCAATGTGTCTTTTGAAGACTTATTAAAATTTGATCCAATCAAATCTCTACGTACAGAATATAATCAGGAAGTATTAGAACAAGTGGAAATTTTAGTTAAATATCAAAGCTATATTGATAAGGAAAAAAATATGGTGGATAAAATGAAATCCATGGAAAATTTAGCTATTCCTTCTAATTTTGATTACGATAAAATTAAAACGCTTTCTACCGAATCTAGAATAAAATTAAAAAATATTCGTCCGGCTACTGTAGGACAAGCCAGCAGAATTTCTGGCGTGTCTGCATCGGATATCTCTATATTATTAATCCATATGGGAAGGTAAGATGAAATCATTAAAAAATATTATTTCTTGGATATTCATTCTATTAATATCTTACCAATATTTTTTATCGAGTTGTGCTCAAGTGGCAAGTCCACCAGGAGGAGACAAGGATACTATTCCACCAAGTATCATCAATTCCTATCCTAAAAATCAAGCCTTGAATTTTAAGGATAAAAAGATAATTTTAGAATTCGATGAATATATCAAAACAAACAATCTTCGAACTGAATTATTAGTAACACCAAATATTGGCTTTTATGAAACAAAAATTAAGCCAACCTCTATAGAACTTATCCTTGATTCAGCACTAAAAGATAGTACAACTTATACGTTTAATTTCAGGAATGGAATAGAAGATGCTACTGAGCGAAATAAAGGGGTAAATATTAAAATTGTATTCAGTACATCAAATCAAATAGACTCATTATCCTTAAAAGGAAATGTTAGAACATTATTTACAGATAAAAAGATTGAAAAAGCCATAGTAGGCCTTTATCCTTATAATGATAGTTTACGAATTGATAAAGTAAAACCCTATTATTTCACACAAACTGATACAAGTGGAAATTTTCATTTAGAAAATTTAGCTTGGGGAAAATATTATCTGGCAGCTTTTACGGATAAAAACGGAAATTTAATTTATAATCCAAATGAAGAAATTGTCGATTTTATTACCGATCAATATATTGATTTAGATACCATTGAAAAAACGTATAATTTCAAATTGGCAAATTCAAATTTGGATTCGATTAAATTAGGAAAAACAAGCGTCAATGCTAAATCAATTCAGTTTGATTTCAAAAAAAATTATAAGGAATTTATTGTTTTAAATAAGGACAGTTTAGGCTTAGCATTTCAGGGATTAAAAAATAATTCAATTTTATTTTATAATTCCGAACCAGGAAATTTGGATACATTAATTTCAAGAATAAAAATTATTGATTCCCTAGATAGAGATACTATTTTAAATTTACCGATTTATTTCCGAGAATCCATTGAAAAAAAGGAAAAAGAAAAAGTCACATTCAGCTTTAGTATTGATCCAGGAAATAAGAGAAAATTAAATCCAAATGATTCCTTAATTTTAAGTTTTCCATTACCATTTAAGGAGTTCAATCCAGATAGTATTTTATTTTTTGAGGATAGTTTGAATTTTCAATCCTATTCAAAAGAAAACTATAAAATAAACTACGACAGAACGAAAATAATAATACCAAATGAAATTTTTCCTAAGAAGAAGAAATTTTGGATAGATTTCAGGGCAAATAGTTTTATTAATATTTATGGAGATTCCACCTCTGCGGGAATATTAAAATTAGAATATGAGGATCCTGAAGTTTATGGAATAATTCGTGGACAAATTTCTAGGCCAATAGAAGGTTTCCAATATATTGTACAACTTTTAGATGCAAAAACTCAAAAATTAGCATACCAAACAATAACAGAAAGGCAATTTGCTTTTGAGACCACTTTACCAAATACCTATATCATCAGAGTGATCGAGGATTCTAATAAAAATGGATATTGGGACCAAGGAAATTATTTAGAAAAGAAAAAACCGGAAAAAATAATTTTCTATCCGAATGAAATTAAACTTAAATCCTATTTTGAAATAACGGATATAATTATCAACAATTAATGTGGATAAAGGGTATTATTTTTCCTTTTAATATTAACAACTATCAACATATAATTAAATAGTTACATAATTTATCCAAAATACCAGACTTATCCCTTTAATATAAAGTAGATATACACATAAAATATTCAAAAAATAAAAATATAATTTACTGATTATTAATAACTTATAAAGTTTTCCACAAATTAACATTATATTAT
>JBJOIA010000298.1:0-3155 GCA_046047395.1 Bacteroidota bacterium
GAAATCTTTCAATCAAAAGGAAAAGCTAAGTCTAAAATCGATACTGGTTCTGCTGAATCGCAAATTGCGTTGTTCACCTACAGAATCAATCATTTGACTGAGCATTTAAAGAAAAACAAAAAGGACTATTCTACACAATTAGGCCTTTTAAAATTAGTAGGTAAGCGTCGTCGTTTGCTAGATTACTTAATCAAGAAGGATATCACAAGATATCGTGCAATTATTGCTGAATTAGGTATCAGAAAATAATTTTCATAAGGCCAATAATCTTTAAAAAGGGCATTGGCCTTATCTTTTTAGAATTTCCACACTTCAAAAACCTAAAATCCTAGTACACATAAATAAATAAGATGTCATTTAATATAATTAACAAAAGTATTTCAATGCCTGATGGCAAAGAGATCCAAATTGAGACAGGTAAATTAGCGAAGCAAGCAGATGGATCCGTTGTTGTAAAATCAGGGAACATGATGCTTTTAGCTACTGTTGTAGCTGCACAAACGCATAAAGAAGGAACAGATTTTCTTCCTTTATCTGTAGATTATCAAGAAAAATTTGCCTCCATGGGTAGAATCCCGGGATCTTTCCTAAAAAGAGAAGCAAGACTTTCTGATTATGAAATTTTAATTTCAAGATTGGTAGATAGAGCATTGAGACCATCATTCCCTGATGATTTTCATGCTGATACCCAAGTAAATATTAATTTAATTTCCGCAGATGCAGATGTAAGTCCGGATGCATTTGTAGGACTAGCAGCCTCAGCAGCCTTAGCTGTTTCAGATATTCCTTTTAATGGGCCTATTTCTGAAGTGAGGGTTGCAAAGATTGATGGAGAATATGTGATCAATCCATTAATTTCTCAAATGCCAAACGCAGAATTAGAATTAATCGTTGCTGCAAATGAAAACGATATTTTAATGGTTGAAGGTGAGGCAAATGAGGTTTCTGAAATTGAAATGTTGGAAGCAATGAAAATTGCTCATGAGGCTATTAAAATTCAGATTCAAGCTCTAAAAGAATTAGAAATTGCAGCTGGTAAAACAGAAAAAAGAGAATATTGTCATGAAATTCATGATGAAGATCTAAAAAAAGAACTTTGGGATACCTATTATAATCAAATTTTAGAGGTAGTAAAACAAGGAAATCCTTCCAAAAAGGCTAGAAGAGAAAATATTAATGCAATTGAAGATGCTTATTTTGAGTCTTTACCAGATGATTCCGAGGTAAATATCGCTCTAGCAAAAAAATATTTCCACGATATCGAAAAAGAAGCATCAAGACAATTAGTATTGAATGAGCGTTCTCGTTTAGATGGACGTAAATTGAATGAAATTCGTCCGATTTTTTGTGAAGTAAATTATTTACCTGCCCCTCACGGTTCAGCAGTATTTACGAGAGGAGAAACGCAGTCTTTAACTACGGTAACTTTAGGAACTAAAATGGATGAGCAAATTATTGACCAGCCAATGTTCCAGGGGTATAATAAATTTATGTTGCATTATAATTTCCCAGGTTTTTCAACAGGGGAAGTAAAACCAAATCGTGGACCAGGTAGAAGAGAGGTGGGACATGGTAATTTGGCAATGCGTGCAATTAAGAAAGTATTACCTAATCTAAATGATTATCCTTATACAATTCGAATTGTATCTGATATTTTAGAATCAAATGGTTCTTCTTCTATGGCAACTGTTTGTGCTGGTACACTAGCATTAATGGATGCCGGAGTAAAAATTAAGCGTCCTGTTTCTGGTATTGCTATGGGATTAATTTCCGATAATAAAACCGGTAAATATGCTGTTTTATCTGATATTTTAGGTGATGAAGATCATTTAGGAGATATGGACTTTAAGGTAACCGGATCTGAAAAGGGAATTACAGCTTGTCAGATGGATATCAAAGTACAAGGATTATCGTATCAAGTTTTAGAAGAAGCTTTAAATCAAGCAAAAGAAGGCAGATTGCATATTTTAGGTAAGATGCAAGAAGCAATTACTGAATCAAGAGAAGAATTTAAGCCACAGACTCCTAGAGCCATGTTGATTAAAATCTTAAAAGAGCAAATTGGAGCAGTAATCGGACCGGGTGGAAAAGTAATTCAAGATATTCAAAAACAATCTGGAGCAACAATTACCGTTGAAGAGAAGGAAGATGGTGGTTATGTTTCAATCTTTACTTCCAATGGAGATGCAATGAAAATTGCAGAAACCATGATTCGAGGAATCGTAGCTATTCCAGAAGTAGGAGAGGTTTATAAAGGAAAGGTTAAAAATATCCAATCATTTGGCGCATTTGTTGAGTTTTTACCTGGAAAAGACGGATTATTACATATCTCTGAAATCACTTGGGAAAGATTAGAAACCGTAGATTCTGTATTGAAAGAAGGTGATTTAATCGATGTAAAATTAATTGAAGTCGATAAAAAAACTGGTAAATTCAAACTTTCTGCGAAAGTTTTAAAACCACGTCCTGAGAAAAAGGAAGAAGGACAATAGTAAATAAAAATTATTTTGGTCTTTTAAATTAAAGTCTAAAAAATATGAGACAACTTAAAATTAGTAAGCAAATTACCAATAGGGAAAGTCAGTCACTTGATAAATACCTTCAAGAAATTGGTAAAGTTGATTTATTATCTCCAGATGAGGAAGTAATCCTTGCTCAAAAAATTCGTGAAGGAGATCAATTAAGTTTAGAAAGATTAACTAAAGCAAATTTACGTTTCGTCGTTTCAGTTGCTAAACAATATCAAAATCAAGGATTAAGTCTTGGAGACTTAATCAATGAAGGAAATCTTGGTTTAATCAAAGCTGCACAGCGTTTTGATGAAACAAGAGGTTTTAAATTTATTTCATATGCTGTATGGTGGATTCGTCAATCCATCCTGCAAGCATTAGCGGAACAATCTAGAATTGTACGTTTACCTTTGAATAGAGTTGGTTCTTTAAATAAAATTTCGAAAACGTTCTCGGAACTAGAACAGAAATTTGAAAGAGAGCCATCTCCAGAAGAATTAGCTGAAGTTTTAGAAATTTCTACGGGTGAAGTAGTAGATACCCTAAAAATTTCAGGTAGACACGTATCCATGGATGCTCCTTTTGTTCAAGGTGAGGAAAATTCCTTATTAGATGTATTAGAAAATGATACAGAAGATAAACCTG
>JBJOIA010000299.1:0-4412 GCA_046047395.1 Bacteroidota bacterium
GTTGCTTTTTTCTTGTATGTAGGAGTAGAAGTAATGGCTGGAGACACGATTATTAATTTTGGATTAGAACAGGGTTTTACGGAAGATGAGGCTAAATTATTTACTACCTACACTTTATATGGTATGTTATTCGGTTATGTGATGGGAATTTTATTCATACCAAAGAAGTTGTCCCAACACAAAGCGCTTTTATATTCAGCTATTTTAGGAGTAATCCTTTCTTTGGGGGCAACCTTTATTCCGAATCCCACCATAGCAGTAGGTTGTGTGGCATTTTTAGGAATTGCAAATGCTCTAATGTGGCCTGCCTTATGGCCTTTGGCAATTAATGGTCTTGGAAAACATACCGAATTAGGCTCGGCCTTAATCATTATGATGATTGCTGGGGGGGCTTTAATTCCCCTTCTTTACGGGTATTTAGCGGATAATTATTTAAATATTCAACTAGCCTATATCATTATGATACCTGCTTATTTATTTATTTATTATTATGCTAAAATAGGTCATACCAGAACCAAATGGTAATTAACTAAACATAATCCTGATTTTATTGTTATTTACGTATTCAAATTCGTAATTTTGAATAGCAATAAAATCAGGATGAATAATAATTCAGATAATATCTATAATCCTTCCTTATATTCTTATCAAAGAAGAGAAACCATTCCGGTTCAAATCGGTGATTTAATGATGGGTTCTGATTTTCCAATTAGAATTCAATCTATGACCACTATAGATACCATGGATACCCAAGGCTCCATTGATCAATCTATTAGAATGATTGATGCTGGATGCGAATTGGTTAGAATTACAGCCCCTTCCGTAAAAGAAGCACAAAACTTAGAAAATATTCGAAAAGGATTACGTAATCTTGGTTATACTCAACCAATTGTTGCTGATATCCATTTTACTCCCAATGCCGCAGAATTGGCAGCAAGGATTGTTGAAAAAGTTAGGATTAATCCTGGCAATTATGCTGATAAAAAGCGGTTTGAAATTATTGATTATACCGATGCTTCTTATTTTGCAGAATTAGAGCGTATTCGAGATAAATTTCTTCCCCTAATAAAAATTTGTAAGGAGTACGGTACGGCCATGCGTATTGGAACAAATCATGGTTCCTTATCGGATCGGATTTTAAGTAGATATGGTGATACTCCGGAAGGTATGGTTGAATCTGCTTTAGAATTTTTACGAATTTGTGAGGATGAAAATTATTTCAATATCGTTCTCTCAATGAAGTCTTCTAATACCCAGGTAATGGTTCAGGCTTACAGGTTATTATCCAAACGCCTTCAGGAGAAAAAATTAAAACCTTATCCTCTTCATCTTGGAGTAACTGAAGCTGGGGAGGGTGAAGATGGAAGAATTAAATCTTCTGTAGGTATCGGAACCTTATTGGAGGATGGACTAGGGGATACAGTACGTGTTTCTCTTACAGAAGACCCAGAATTTGAAATACCAGTAGCTAAAACCTTAGTAAGTAGATATAATAATCGATCTTCCCTTTCTTCTAAAATTGAGGAAATCCAATCCCCAATCAATCCATTTCAGTATTTTAAGAGAAAATCAAACGAAGTTTTTACATTTGGAGACCATCATGTTCCTAGAGTAATTGCTGATTATTCTGAAATCCAAAATATCCAGATGGATGATTTAAAAAGTATTGGACATTTTTATCTGCCAGAACCAGATAAATGGGCGATGAATGATTTAGGGGCAGATTTTATTTATACAGGTTCTCAAAAATTGGATTTTATGCTTCCTAATGGTTTAAGAGAAATAAAAAATTATTCCCATTGGAAAATTCATGAAAATCCAAATCAGTATCCTCTTTTTGAAATAAATGAATTCAAAGAAAATGATAAATTTCATTCAGATCTAAATTTTCTTAAAATTTCTGTTGAATCTTTAATTGGTAACCAAGAAATTTTAAATAAATTAAAAGAACAGGAAAATTTCGTTTTATTATTGAATTCCAATAATGAACATCGTATGCCTGCCCTGAGAAGAGGTTTTTTTGAATTGATTCATCAAAATATTCAAAATCCTGTAATATTAGATTTAAATTATTCCAATCTAAATTCTGATGAAATTCAATTATTCTCCTCAACAGATGCTGGAGGATTATTTATTGATGGTTTGGGAGAAGGATTAATGCTTAGTATTGGACCGAATTTCAGAGATAATTTAAAAAATGCGAACAATATTGCTTTTGGTATTCTTCAAGCTGCAAGAGTCAGAATTTCCAAAACAGAATATATATCATGTCCATCTTGTGGTAGAACCTTATTTGATCTTCAGGAAACTACCGCCAAAATTCGTAAAGTTACAGATCATCTAAAAGGAATAAAAATTGGAATTATGGGTTGTATTGTAAATGGACCTGGAGAAATGGCTGATGCAGATTATGGATATGTAGGTATTGGAAGAAATAAAATTGCCTTGTATAGAGGTCAAAATGTTGTAAAAAAATCCGTGCCCTCCGAACAGGCAGTGGATGAATTAATAAATTTAATTAAAGAAGACGGAAAATGGGTCGACTAAAAGAACAATTCAGATTAATAGAGTTTTTTAGGTACTTTTTAAGAGTATTTAGAAAGCCAAAAGAAGGTGAACCTACAAGTTTTAACCTTAGAACAATGCATACCATAAATAAGATATCGATATTGATGTTCTTATTTGCTCTTATTGTTATGATTTACAGAGCCTTTACTCGATAAAAATGAAAAAACTATTCCTATTACTTTTAACCACTTTATTAATTTCTTGTGGTTCATCTGAAATTGATTTCAACAAAGATTCTACTTTTGAAGAAGTGGTAAATCAGGCAAAAGCAGAGAAAAAGCCTTTGTTTGTAGAAATAATGGCATCTGACTGTCATATTTGCCTTGCCCTAGAGCCTCATTTAAAAGATTCAGAAGTTGCAAAAATTTACAATACTAATTTTATCAATTATAAAATTGATATCAAAGATCCTGTTCAATATAATTTATTGAAAAATTTCAAAGTTAATTTTACAGGTACCCCTACTCTCTTGATTTTAGATCCTGATAATTTTGAACTCGTTGGAGGTTCAATCGTGAATGAAACTGAAAATGGAAAAAATGCATTAATTGAAACTGCAAATTTTTACCTTAAATATGGAGAATTAAATAAATTATCAAATGATGTAAAAAATTATTCAAAAGAAGAATTATTAACCTTAGCTGAATTATCAAGATTGGGTTATAAAGATGAACTTGCCGCTATTTCCTTTAAAGAATTTGCAAAAGGACTATCAGAGCAGCAAATGATGTCTGCGGAATATATGGATATCATGGGGAGAGTGATGATTTCAGTAGATAATGATTATTTTGAATATTTTTTGAATCACTATCAGGATTATATTGATAAATACGGTCCTATGCGTGTTCAACCTGTGGCAGAATATATCCTTCAAAATGCAATAAATTCAAAAAATGCAGAAAATTATTCCAGAGAGGACCTTGATCGAATTATTAGGGGATTAGAAAAATTAGGAACCTCTAAAGATGATATTATTAGAAGAATGTGGATGGTAGAAACTTCCTTTTTATTCAAAAATAATCAGGATAAAAAAGCCTTAGAAATTTTGAATAAAACGATTAAATTAATGGATTCTAAGCCAGATGAGAGGATTTATGCCTATTTATGTGAATATGTAAAAAATAGAACATCTAATCCTGAAACCTTGAATTATATCAATAAAAATTGGTGTAAATAATAGTGAGATAATTAATAATATGAAACATTCAGAAATAAATTTTAAAATTACATTAGACGATAACCAAATACCTGAGCAAATTCATTGGGAAGCTACGGATAATCCAAATGAAGGTATTGAAGAGACCAAAGCAATTTTTATTGGTACTTGGGACCCTTACCATAAATCAACCTTGGCTCTCCCTTTGTGGACGAAAGACATGGAGGTTTTAGATATGAAACGCTTCTTCATTGAAATTATGGGTGCTGTTTCAAATACGGTCATGCAATCAACTGGGGATGAGAAATTTGCTGCAGAAATTGAAAATACTTGTCAGTCACTCTCTAAATTATTGAAGGAGGAAATTGATAGTTTGAGCAAATAAATTGATTTAGATTGAAAGAATTTTTCATTGCGTATTTACAATTATAAAAGAATGATTAAAGCGGAAATAGTTACCATTGGAGATGAGATATTATTTGGACAAATAACAGATACCAATTCTCAATGGATTTCTACGGAATTAGATAAAATTGGAATTAAAACTGTTCGTAAATCATCTGTTGGAGACACAAGAGAGGCTATTTTAGAAATATTAGATGAGGCACAAAAAAGAGCTGATATTGTATTAATTACCGGAGGCTTAGGTCCTACCAAGGATGATATTACTAAAAAGGTTTTGAATGAA
>JBJOIA010000300.1:0-3071 GCA_046047395.1 Bacteroidota bacterium
ATATAATCGAAAAAGATGATTTTGTTTACTTAGGGATAGTTGGAATTAAAGATCCTTTAAAGCAAGGAGTAAAGGATGCAGTTTTAAAATGTCAAAATGCTGGAATTAAAGTTATCATGGTTACTGGAGATAACATTGATACTGCTATTTCAATAAGTAAAGAATGCAGCATTTTATCTGAGTCACAATACAATGAAGTCAGAAAATTTTTAGATGAAATTGACTATTTAATTAACCAAAGAGTAAGAAAAATTGCTGAGGAAAATAATAAAAACAGAGACGAAGTCAATGCAGTTTATGAACCTGTTAAAGAAACAAAAAAAATAAACATAGAAAAAATTACTCAAGAAATTCTTTCAGGATTTAAAAATAGAAAATTCCTTGCAATAGAAGGAAAAGAACTTTCAGAGCTTGTTGGTCTTGTTTGTAAAACTTGCGGAAAAACCTTAAACGAAAGATACGTAGTTGAGAATGAAAATTCAAATGTGAAAAATGATGATATTATAATGAAGCTTACAAATGATCGTGGAGCAAATGGAGTCAAGAAATGTTACTGTCTTCCTAATAAAGAAGTTGCAAAGAAATTCTTCGCTGATGTAATTAAAAGAGATATGAAAGAAGAAGATGAGGAACTTTATATCAAAAAAGAAGAGCTTGGAAATCCTGAGAATTTTTTGAAGATAGTAAAAAATCTTTGTGTTATCTCAAGAGCGAAACCTGAGGATAAATATTTATTAGTATTTGGATTGAGAAAATATAATAATGTTGTTGCTGTTACTGGTGATGGTACTAATGATGCACCTGCGCTCTCTAAAGCTGATGTTGGATTTTCTATGGGAATTGCTGGTACTGATGTTGCTAAAGATGCTTCTGATATTATTTTACTTGATGATAATTTCTGTTCAATTGTAAATGCTGTCAAATGGGGAAGAAATATTTTTGATTGTATTAGGAAGTTTGTTCAATTTCAACTTTGCGTTAATATTTGTGCTTGTTTATTAGTCTTTATTACAGCATGCATAGGAAATGAGACACCTTTAAAAGCTATTCAAATGCTTTGGGTTAATTTAATTATGGATTCTTTGGGATCTTTAGCCTTAGCAACAGAGCCCCCTAACATAAGAGTTCTCGAGAGAAAGCCCTGTAGAAGATCAGAATATCCAGTTTCACCAAGAATGTGGAAGCATATCATTATTCAGTCAGTAGTCCAATTAGCATTAATGCTTATACTTTATTTAGTTGGTCCTGACTTTTTGGTTGAAGATGATCCAGCTAGAATTGCTGAAGGGGAATTATTCAAATTATGCTTCGGTAAATATCCAGGTAGAGAACCATCAGCGGATGGTACTTATTACATGATGAATGGTAGTGAAAACGCTTGGGGAATTGAATACGGAAGGAGCCCTAATTTTACTGAAAGAGAATGTTCGATTTATGCTGAAAAAGCAACTTTACATGATTCTCTTGGAAGATATTTATTAGAAAACGGAAATTCAGCACATATGACAATTATATTTAATGTCTTTGTTATCTACACTTTATTCAACCAAATAAACTCAAGAGTACTTGATGACTCCTTTAATATTCTAGTTGACATTCAAAAAAACATTTGGTTTGTTTTAATCGAAATTTCAGAAATTGGCTTGCATGTTGTTTTGATTCAATTAACAAGTAAAATATTCAAAGTATCAAGAGGAGGACTTACAGGAAATCAATGGTTAATTAGCTTTTTATTCGGTATGATTACTTTCGTTGTTTCTGTAATATGCAAGTTTGTTCCTGATAGTTGGTTTAAGTGCTTTGATCGTTTTAATGATAAGGAAGAAGATTTACAAGAACAAGCTGTTGTTCCTATTGATAATAATTCTATTGAGCAAATTAACAGAAAAAGCGAAAATGAAAATTTGAATAATTTGAATAATGAGAGAAAAAGTTTATCAAAGCATGGAAGCAAGCAAGGGAGCAGCAGACATAGATATTATGAAAAAGGAAATATAATGCATAAGCAATTATCAAAGAAACTTTCTAATATGAATAACCCAAATAAAAATTGATAGCCGAATAATTAAATAAAATTTAAAGATTTTTAGAGATGATATTTAAAGAATATCTTTAAGCTTTTTTTAAGTATAATCAATTTAACTTTTATTTTAAATTTTTTAAATAATTTAACAAAAATGTCAGAAGTATCATCATTACCTACAAATTGGTCAGATATTTTTTATTCAATATCTCCTTATACATGGACTTCAATTGGAATTGGATTTGCCTTAGGACTTTCAATCCTCGGGGCTGCATGGTAAATCATAATAAATCTTTATAATCAATATTAAATCATTAGGGGAATTTATCTTACTGGATGTAGTGTCATGGCTGCATCAGCAAAGACTCCAAGAATAACTTCAAAGAATTTAGTCTCAGTAATATTTTGCGAAGCCGTTGCTATTTATGGTGTTATTATGGGAATAATTATGGTAGGAAAATTAACACCTGGAAAGGATATTACTTCAACTGAGAATAATTATAGAGCAGTATTTTTATTAAAATGTTTAATTAAAAAATAATAAATTAGGCTTTGTTTTCTGCTTTTAATTTATTTTCTGTTGGATTATCAGTAGGACTTTCAAACTTATTTTGTGGGTAAATATCCTTAATAAAAATCAATATAGAGTTTGCGTAGGTGTTACTGGATCATGTTGCGCAATTGCTGATGCTCAAACACCCGAAACTTTTGTTAAGATTTTGATTATTGAAATTTTCGGAAGTGCTTTAGGATTATTTGGGATTATTGTTGGAATTATTCAATGTGGAAGTGCGCAATTATAGAAAGAAAATGAGAAGGATTTTTATGATAATGAAAAAATCAAATAAAAATTTAATTGATGATTTAAATTTTTAAATTTTTTTATTAGTTAAGTTTAATAAAATATTAAGCTTAAGATTATTTAATAAGTTAAAATTAATAAATTCCTTATATCTTAAAAGTTTTTTAATAAATTTTTTTATTAATTTTCAATCATCATTAAGGCAAAATTGCCAAGAAAATCTTTTTTTAAAAATTTCTCCAGGTT
>JBJOIA010000301.1:0-15151 GCA_046047395.1 Bacteroidota bacterium
CAGCCATTATTTTAATATCAGAGATTTTCAATTCTCTTTTATCATTCTCTAGCCGATTATAAGAGGATTGGCTAATTTCTAATAATTCAGCCATTTTTTCTTGCGTTAAGCCATTTTTTAATCTAAAAAGCTTAATTGATTCGGAACTTATCATATTTTTAGTGGTTTGTATTCCCTAAAAATATAAAATTATTTATTCCCCAATATGTTCTTTTAAAAATTTTATTGCCATTGCAAAAGATTCTTTTGTTGCCTCGCTATCATAATATGGATTTGAAGGATTAGAAAAAGCATGTTCAGCATCAAAAATTTTATAAATAAGTTTCTTATTCGCCTTTTTCATATTCTCTGCAAACTCCTCAACGATATCTTTATTAATATATTTTTCCCTTCCTGCAAATAATCCTAATACATCGGTATTTAATCTTTTTAATTGTTCAATATCTTTTACCGGCATGCCATAATACATTACACAGCCAATTCCTTTCTTTTCAGCTAAAATAGAAGCTTTTAAAGACCAACCTCCACCAAAACACCAACCGATTGTTGCAATTTTAGCGTCTGCCCCACAATATTCAATTGCTCCTTCAACAATTTTTTCAATTCGCATAGGGTTTGCACTTCCCATTAATTTTGCAGCCTCATCTCTTGTTTCAGCAATTTTACCATCATATAAATCCACAGCGAATACATTTACATTGCCTAATGTTTCAAAATATTTATCAGCTTCACGCTTTATATGTTCATTCAAACCCCACCATTCTTGAAATACTAATAAGGTTTTATTGGTTTTATTTTTAGCCTCAATCCAATACCCTTTAGCAGTTTTTCCATCAGGAGTTTTAAATTCTACCATTTTTGCATCATTCTTCGACTGATGAAGGTATTTTTTGGGATTGGGGTGCAATTTGACGAAATCTTTGTCAAAAGCAAATAATTGCATTTGATCCACAGGGAAACAGCATTCCTGACCAAAAATAGTTTGAACCGATAAAAACAAACTAATAAATAAGATAATTTTTTTCATAGATAAAGATTTTTTGAATTATATTTACAAATTATGAAATTTTAAACCTATTATGAAAAATTCCAAAATTTTTGGATACATTTTAGTATCCTTATTATTAACTTTTCAATCCTCAATAAGTTTTTCACAAGATTCAAATCCTTTAAAAGGTAAGAAAATTTTAGTTTTTTCAAGTACAAAAGGGTTTCGACATGGATCTATTCCGTCTGGACAAGCTTTCTTTTTTAAATTAGGACAAGAAAAGGGTTTCCAAGTTGATACAACGGAAAATGCTGCCTTATTCACTGAAGAAAATTTAGCGCAGTATCCTTTAGTTGTTTTTTTAAATACTACTGGTACTGTTTTTAATGATGAACAGAAAAACGCCTTTCAACGTTATATCCAAGCAGGAGGCGGCTATCTAGGTATACATTCAGCTACCGATACCGAACATAATTGGGCTTGGTATGCAAAATTAGCGGGTGGACATTTCGCCTCTCATCCGGGTAATCCTAATGTTCAAACTGGAACTTTTATTGTACAGGATGTCAATCATATTTCTACTAAGAATCTACCAAAATCATTTAATAGGACGGATGAATTTTATGATATTAAGCATTTTAATGAAGATGTAAATGTATTAATTACTGTAGAAGAAAAAACCTATAAGGATGGTAAGATGGGAGATTTCCATCCAATGTCTTGGTATCATGAATTTGATGGAGGTAGAGCTTTTTATACGAATTGGGGACATACCAATGAATCTTTTTCTGAGCCAATTGTAATTGATCATATTTGGGGAGGCTTACAATGGGTTGCGGATAAACCAGTAGTTGACTTCAAAAAAAAACTAAAGACAGCAAAAATTCCGGAAAATAATCGTTTTAGAAAGGTCCTATTAGATACCTATCTAGATGAACCTACGGAATTGGCCATTGCACCTAATGGTAAAATTTTCTATGCCTCTCGAAAAGGAAATGTGAAAATGTATAATGAGAAAACTGGCGAGAAAAAGGAAGTAGCAAAATTAGATGTTTATAATGGACAAGAGTATGGTTTGATGGGTTTGAATTTAGATCCTAAATTTGAAGAAAACCATTGGATGTATCTTTATTATTCTCCACCATCTGGTCAAGAAGATACTGCTCAACATTTATCTCGTTTTGTTTATGATGATGTAAATGATAAATTATTATTGGAAACTGAAAAAATTCTTTTAAAAGTTCCCGTTAAAAGAGTGGAATGTTGCCATACTGGTGGTTCAATAGAATGGGATGCAGCTGGAAATTTATATTTGTCTACGGGTGATGATACCAATCCATTTGCATCTGATGGATTCGGACCAATGGATAATAGAAAGGATAGACAAGGTTGGGATGCTCGATATACTTCTTCTAATACGAATGATTTAAGAGGAAAAATTTTAAGAATAAAGCCTCAGGATGATGGAACCTATACCATTCCTGAAGGAAATTTATTTCCTCCAAATACCTATCATGCTCGTGCAGAGATTTATGTAATGGGTAATAGAAATCCATATCGAATTTCTGTTGACAAGCATAATGGATATTTATATTGGGGTGAAGTAGGCCCTGATGCAGGTGAAAACTCAGATAAATATGGTCCTAGGGGTCATGATGAGGTAAATCAGGCGAGGGGTCCAGGGTATTTTGGATGGCCTTTATTTGTGGGAGATAATAAGGCTTATAGAAAAAGAGATTTTAATACAAATGAAACCTTTGAATATTATAATCCGGAAGCACCGGTGAATGATTCACCTCATAATACAGGGATGGCACACTTGCCTAAGGCTCAAAAAGCTTTTATTTATTATCCATATGCGGATTCTCCTGAATTCGGTCCTATGTTAAAAACAGGAGGTAGAAATGCCATGGCGGGGCAGGTTTATCATATAGAGGATTATCAGGGAGACAAGAAGTTTCCAGCTTATTTTGATGGCAAATTATTTGCCTATGATTGGGCAAGAGATATCGTTTATACGGTAACGATGGATGAGAACGATAATTTTGACAATATGGAAAGATTCTTGCCGGAGGTAAGATTTAGTCATCCTATGGATATGGTTTTCTCCAAAAATGGAGAACTATATGGCTTGGAATATGGTCCGAACTGGTTTGCTCCAAATCCGGAAGCAAGTTTGTACAAAATAGAATACAATGCTGGGAATAGACCACCGGTTTCTAACGCTTCTGCTGATAGGACAAAAGGAGCTAGTCCACTTACAGTACAATTTAGTTCCGAAGGAAGTTTGGATTATGATGGGGATGCGATTAGTTATCGTTGGGATTTTGGAAATGGTAAAAAATCTTCCAAAGCCAATCCAAGCTTTAAATATTCTAAACCAGGAGAATATACTGTGACGCTTACAGTAAAGGATTCAGAGGGAAATACAGGTACGTCCAGTATTGATTTAGTAGTTGGGAATGAAGTTCCTAAAATTGCAATTGATTTAAAGGGAAATCAGACTTTTTATTGGAATGAAAGTCCAATTACTTATCAGGTAAATGTGACAGATAAGGAAGACGGAAAGATTGCAGATGATGATGTAATTGTGAGCATCAATTATCTTCAAGGGTATGATAAGACTGTATTGGCGCAAGGTCACCAGATGAATGTTTCTTTTGCGAATGGAAAGAGATTAATGGAATTAAGTGATTGCGCGGCTTGTCACCAAAAGAATGAGAAATCAATAGGTCCTTCCTTTGTGGATGTTTCGAAGAAATATCGTGCTAGTTCTCAGAATATTGATAAATTAACCAAGAAAGTAATTTCTGGGGGAGGAGGCGTTTGGGGAGAGCAAGCGATGGCTGCGCACCCTCAGATTTCCTATGAAGATGCAAGGGAAATGGTTCAGTATATTTTAAGTGTTGGGGATGAAAAGAAAAGTTCTAAGCCAGTTGCGGGAGATTATATGACCAATGATGAAGGCAAACCGGGAACATATATCATAAATGCAACTTATACAGATAAAGGAAATAATGGAATTCCTCCAGCATCGAATAGTTTATCGGTGGTACTAAGAAGCTCAGAAGTGCCCGGGATTAGTTTTGATGAAGGTAAGGATATTATGAAATTTAAGGTACAAGGAAATGAGATATTAATTGCTAATAAAGATAATGGAATGGTGGGGTATAAAAACCTAGATTTAACGGGAGTGAAATCTATTTCTGTAGTTCCAACAATGGTAAAAGGATGGACTATAGGAGGAAAGTTAACTATGCGTTTAGATAATCCGGACGGTAAGGTACTAGGAAGTTTGGATATTCAAGATGCCAGTGAAAAATCAATTTCTATTTCAGAGTCTGGAAAGCATTCAGTTTATCTTCAGTTTAATAATCCTGAGGTTAAAGACAAAGCCATGTTTATGTTGAAGAGTTTGAAGTTTAATCGGTAATTAATGGATGGTTAATTCCAACCAACGAAATTCTTTTTCTTCAATTAATTTTTCAATTTCTTGAAATTCTTGACCCCATTGCTCAATAAGATTATATTCGGCAGTGGGGTTATTTAATTTTTCTTCTAAATCCTTTTTTTTGACTTGAAGGCCTTCTAATTCTTTTTCTAAATCTTCTAATTCTTTTTTCTCCTTAAAAGAAAGTTTTTTGGGTTTTTCCTCTGCAATTTTTGGTTCTTCTTTCGGTTTGAATTCGGCCTCAGTATTGGTTGGTTTTGTTTTAGCGGAGGCTTTAGCAAGTTCTAAGATATTTTTTAAATCTGTATAATTCCCATTTAGGAATTTAATTGTTCCCGACCCGTCTAAATACAATAAATCATCTACCAAATTGTCCAAGAAATATCGATCGTGGGAAACTAGCATCAAACAGCCTTCGAACTGCATTAAGAAATCCTCCAGGAGTTGTAAAGTGTCCAAATCCAAATCATTCGTAGGCTCATCCAAAATTAAAAAATTTGGATTTTGAACCAAGACAGTCATCAATTGTAATCGCTTCAATTCTCCGCCTGAAAGCTTCTCTACTGGAGCATATTGCGTTTGAGTGGAGAATAAAAATTTATTTAAAAATTGAGATGGACTTAATGTTTCATTTTTTCCATAAGAAATTACTGAGGCAATATTGGAAATAATATCGATGGGTCTCTCACCTTCCTTAAAATCCATTGGCATCTGCGTATAATAACCAATTTTTAAGGTAGAACCTTTGTCAATATGACCTGAGTCAGGTTGGATTTTTTCAGTTAATAAATTCAGAAATGTAGTTTTTCCGCAGCCATTATTACCTACAACCCCAATTCGATCTTTTCTTTTAAAAGTATAGGTGAAATTATTGATGATGGTTCTTTGATCAAAGGATTTGGTCAGACCCTCTATCTCCATGATTTTATTCCCTAATCGGGTCATGTTCATGGCTAATTCTACATCCTTATTTTCAATTTTTGTTTTTGCTGTTTTTTCTAGGTCAAAGAATGAATCAATTCGATATTGTGCTTTAGTTCCTCTTGCTTTAGGTTGTCTTCGCATCCAATCCAATTCTTTTCGATATAAATTCTTTGCTTTGGAAATCGTAGCATTCAATTCAGCTTCTCTTTCGGCCTTTTTCTCTAGAAAATAGGCATAATTTCCTTTATAATTAAAGATTTCACCTTCGTTTAATTCTATCAATCTATTACAAACCCTATCTAAGAAATAACGGTCGTGAGAAACCATTAGAAAAGTTGTGCTAGGGGCAGATAATAATTCCTCTAGCCATTCAATTGTTTCAATATCTAAATGGTTAGTTGGTTCATCCAGGATATAAATATCCGGTTGATCAATTAAAAGTTTAGCCAAGGCTAATCTACGTTTTTGTCCACCCGATAGTTCTTTTATTTTTTGTTCCTGTTGCGTAATACCTAGCTTATGAAGAATTTGACTTACTCTTGATTCATAATCCCAAGCATCTAGTCTAGACATATCATCCATGGCCTGTTGCATAAGGTCAGGATCTTCTGAATTCATAGCAATTTGGTAATCATGAATGGCTTTAGCCTGAGGGATGTCTAGGGAATATAAGTAATCAGAGAGTACGGTATTTTCTTCAAAAATTGGTTTTTGGGGAAGATATCCTACCTTAATATCGTTTTTTATAACAATTTCACCATTATCAGGAATTTGTTTGCCAACCAAACATTCCATGAGTGTGGTTTTCCCAGTTCCATTTTTTCCTATCAAAGCAATTTTATCTCCTTGTTGAATACCAAGGGTGATATTTTGAAATATCCATCTTTCACCGATATTTCTGGAGATAGAATTAGCTGAAAGTACATTCATGGTAACTTTATTTCTTAACAATTTCTCTTCCCACTTCTTTTATCCCTCGAATAAATTCATGGGCTAAAATATTTTCTCTTCACTCTTCATTAATCATTAATCATTTTCTTCTTCTTTGATTTTTCTTTTTTCAACTCTTCTTGAAACCCAAATGGAGATTTCATATAAACCTAATAATGGGAATGCCACTAAGATTTGGGAAATCATATCTGGTGATGGAGTAATAATTGCTGCTATGATTAAAATAACCACAAGAGCATGACGTCTATATTCTTTCATGAATTTTGGGGTAAGAATCCCAATTTGTGAAAGTACAAATGAAATCATGGGTAATTGAAAAGTAATTCCGCAAGCTAGGGTTAGCATGGATAAAAGGGAAATATAATCATGGATATCAAATTGGTTTTGAATACTTGCATCCAATTTGAAATTTGCCAGGAAATTGATTGCCATAGGGGCAACTAAAAAATACCCAAAGGCAACACCAAGGAAAAATAAGACTGAAACCCAAAATACGGATCCTCTCGCAGCTCTTATCTCTTTCTTTTTTAATCCGGGTTTAATAAATCTCCAAACTTCATAAAAAGCATATGGGAACGCAAATATTAAACCAACTATGATAGATTGAGTAAGGGCCATCATGAATTGTCCGGATACTTCCCTACTTTGTAAGATAAAATCTGCTTGTTCAAAGCATAATCCATCAATATTGGTTAGAGCTGCCAATTGACAAAGCAATTGGTTTGTAACAAAACTAGGTTTGGTAGGTCCTAGGATAATATTTCCAAAAATTTCATTTCTAAAGATCCAAGCCGCAATCGTAAAAACCAAAATAGAAGCTACTGAGCGGATGATATGCCATCTCAATTCTTCTAAATGATCAATAAAAGACATTTCCTTTTCTTCGGAAGAATCTTCTTTATTTTCTTCTAATTCGTCTTGATCTAAAGCCATTTATTTTCTACTTAGCGTATAATGGAAAATTTTTCACCCAATCATTTACTTCTGACTTGATACCTGAAAGTACTGTTGGATTTTCATGATTCATTAATGCTTTATCTATTAAATCAACTATTATACCCATTTCGGTTTCCTTCATTCCTCTTGTAGTCATAGCTGCAGTTCCAACACGCATACCTGAGGTTACAAAAGGGGACTTATCGTCAAATGGAACCATGTTTTTATTAATTGTAATATCAGCTTGGATTAAAGTATTTTCAGCTATTTTACCAGTTAAGCCCTTTGGACGAAGGTCAATTAGCATTAAATGGTTATCCGTACCACCTGAAATTATTTCATATCCTTTATTAATAAAGGCATCCGCCATAACTTTTGCATTTTTTTGAACCTGCTCTGCATACTTTGCAAAATCTGGACTTAAAGCTTCGCCAAATGCTACCGCTTTTGCTCCAATAACATGTTCTAGAGGGCCTCCTTGTGTTCCAGGGAAAACAGCACCATCTAGGCAGGCCGACATTAATTTTGTTTCCCCTTTCGGAGTTTTGAAACCAAATGGATTTTCAAAATCTTGTCCCATCATGATTAAACCACCTCTTGGACCTCTTAAGGTTTTATGAGTTGTGGTAGTAACGATATGGCAATGCTGCATTGGGTTGTTCAATAGGCCTTTAGCAATAAGTGCTGAAGGGTGAGAAATATCGGCTAATAAAATAGCTCCGATTTTATCTGCAATACTTCTTAACCTAACATAATCCCAATCTCTTGAATATGCAGAAGCACCACAAATTATCAATCTTGGTTTTTCTCTTAGAGCTGTTTCCTCAACTTTATCCCAATTGATTAAGCCAGTTTCCTTTTCTACACCATAAAAAAATGGTTGAAAATATTTTCCTGAGAAATTCACTGGAGAACCATGAGATAAATGTCCACCATGGGATAGGTCAAATCCTAAAATTTTATCACCAGGGTTTAAGAATGAAAGAAAAACAGCAGCATTGGCTTGAGCGCCTGAGTGAGGCTGAACATTTGCCCATGTTGCACCAAATAATTCCTTTGCTCTATCAATTGCAATATTTTCAATTACATCCACTACTTCGCAACCTCCATAATATCTTTTTCCAGGTAGACCTTCGGCATATTTATTTGTCAGAACACTCCCTTGTGCCTCCATAACCTGAGGAGAAGTAAAGTTTTCTGAAGCAATTAATTCAATTCCATATTCCTGGCGATGTGCTTCTTGATCAATTAATGAAAAAATTTCAGTGTCTCTTTGAGAGGGGAAATTGCTCATATCAGATAGTTTTTATTTTTAAATTTTACGATTCGCAAAATTACAACATATATTTTTAATTACTTAAATTTACTGTAAATTGAAATAAAAAAAAATAAAAAAAATAATGAAATCCGCATTTAAATCATTTCTGAAGAGTTTTGGAGTATTATCATTTTTATTGATTTCACAATTTGTTATCGGACAAACAGTCAATCCAGCTAAATGGAGCTGGGAACTTGTCCCCAAAAATCCCCAAGTGGGCGATTTTGTTGAAATAGTTTTCAAGGTAAAAATTGAGGATGATTGGTATTTATATTCTTCAGATTTTGACCCAGAATTAGGCCCAGTGGTTACAACCGTAAATTTTGAAAAAGATCCTTCTTTTTCTTTAAATGGCCAATTGAAAGCTATAAATCCAAGTAGCAAATACGATGAAGAAATTTGGGGAGGAACTTATACCTATTTTAAACATGAGGCTCATTTTAGACAAAAAATTAAGATTCTTTCAAAAGATTTAAAGATTAAAGGGTCTTATGACTCTCAGTCATGCTCTAATGTTACTGGCCTTTGTGTTCCTGTACGTGGGAACTTTGAAATTGTAAAGGAATTGAAGGGAGTGAAGAGTGAAGAGGGAATAGGGAAGAGTGAAGAATTGGGAACAGTGAATAGTGAAGAGGGAATAGGGAAGAGTGAAGAATTGGGAATAGTGAAGAGTGAAGAGGGAATAGGGAAGAGTGAGGAATTGGGAATAGTGAATAGTGAAGAATTGGGGGGAGTGGAAAGTGGAGAAGGGGAGGAATCATTATTTATGTTCTTTTTTATCGCCTTGGGTGCAGGATTTTTAGCATTGTTAACTCCTTGTGTATATCCATTAATTCCTATGACGGTTAGTTTCTTTACCAAGCAATCGGGAGGGAAATCATTAGCATTTATTTATGGAGGATTTATTGTCTTGATTTATGTGTTTTTTGGAACATTGATGGCATTTTTTGCAGGAGCAAGTTTTGCTAATTTCTTAAGTACGCATTGGATTCCAAATATGTTATTTTTTGTCATATTTATTTTATTCGGAATTTCATTCTTAGGAGCTTTTGAAATTGTACTTCCCTCCAATTTTGTCAATAAAGTAGATGCTAAATCTGACCGTGGGGGATTAATTGGGGTCTTTTTTATGGCCTTTACCTTGGTATTGGTATCTTTTTCTTGTACGGGTCCTTTAGCTGGCTCCATATTAATTGCAGCCTCACAGGGTGCATTCTTGAAACCAATTATTGGAATGTTGGGATTTAGTTTAGCCTTCGCAATTCCATTTACATTATTTGCGATTTTCCCTAATTTTCTTAATTCTATTCCAAAATCAGGCGGTTGGATGAATGAGGTAAAAGTAGTCCTTGGTTTCCTAGAAATAGCCTTAGCTTTCAAGTTTTTAAGTGTAGCAGACCAGGTATACCATTGGGGAATTTTGGATAGAGAGGTTTATTTAGCCATTTGGATTGCTGTATTTATTGCAATTACCTTATATTTATTTGGTAAGATTCGAATGCCTCATGATGGTGCTGCTAAAAATTTAACAGTTACCAAGGTTTTATTAGGACTTATTTCTTTAACTTTTGTGATATACATGATTCCAGGTATGTTTGGAGCTCCTTTGAAAGGGCTTTCTGGTTGGTTGCCACCAATTGAAAGTCAAGATTTTAGAATTGGAGCTGGCAATTCTTCTGTTTCCACAGAATCAAAGAGAAAAGTAAAATATGGAGATTTCTTAAAATTGCCTTATGGAATTGAGGGTTTCTTTGATTATAATGAGGCAAAAGCGTATGCTGAGAAAGTAGGAAAGCCCCTATTTATAGATTTTACTGGTCATGGTTGTGTGAATTGTAGAAAAATGGAAGAATATGTTTGGTCAGATTCAAGGGTTTTAGACATACTAAAAAATGATTTTGTCGTTTTAGCATTATATTCAGATGATAAGACTGAATTGCCAGAAAATGAATGGTATGTATCGAAGGTAGATGGACAAGTTAAAAAGACCATTGGAGATCAGAATTTAGATTTTCAAATTGATCGTTTTAATGCCAATGCCCAACCACATTATGTATTATTAGATCCAAGACATGAATTGGATGGACCTTTGGAGAAGCCAGTGGCATTTGATACAAATATTGAATCATTCATTTTATTTTTAGAAAAAGGAAAGGAAAAATATCAATCTAAATAATAATGGAACATTGGGAGGCTTATATTGCAATTATTTTAACCTCAGGAATAAAATTTATTGCAGGCCCTCTATTAGGTTATTCCTTTAAATTGAGTTTTTTGGAGACAGTTCTTGCAACTTGGATTGGGATGATGACCTCAGTTATATTATTTGTGGCAATCGGTAAATTAATTAGAGGGCTTTATTTTAAAATTTTCAAGGACAACAAGAAAGCCAACTTCAGTAAAAGAACAAAATTAGCAATCAATATTTGGAGGAAGTTTGGTGTAAAGGGTATTGCTATTCTTACCCCAGTTCTATTTTCACCAATCGGAGGAAGTTTACTTTGTATGTCTTTTAAAGTACCTTTCCTCCGAATTTTGTTTTTTATGGCAGTCGCCGGAATAATATGGGCGATAGTTATAACGGGAATAATTTATTCTATTGATGAGGCAAGAATTATTCTACGTTCGTGGAATCATTAAATAGAATATCTCTGATTTCATTCGCTTTAGCCCCTAATTCAGGTTTTGAATCATAGGTATTTTTAGACTGAGCAGCTGCGCTGTCTGGATGTACACCATAAACATATTCATTTCCTTTGTTTACATCCTTTTGTTTAATTGTATTATTTTTTTGATAATCACAAGATACAATACTTAGGGAAACAGCAACAAATGCTAAAGTTTTAAATAATTTCATTTTAATGTATTTAAATTTTCCACAAAAATAATCCTTAAATTTTAATTTTCCTCAATCTCTTTAATTTTTTCTAAAAGGAAAATAATTAATTCCTGAATATATTCTTTACTAAAATTGAATTCTATCCCAGCAGTTTTATAAATCTCATGGATTGGAACCGTATAACCCAAGGATAAAGCATTTAAATAATCATCTAAAGCTTTTTTAGGGTTTTGGCAATAGTTTCTCCAAACCGCAATGGCTCCTAATTGCGCCATTCCATATTCAATATAATAAAACGGTACCTCATATAAATGAAGCTGTTTTTGCCAAATATATTCTTTGTTTAATTCTAGACCTGACCAATCTGTCTGGTTATCCGAAAATCTATCTGTAATTTCCAACCATTTAGATTTTCTTTCTTCAATTGTATGTTCGGGATTTTCATATATCCAATGTTGGAATGCATCAATAGTTGCCACCCAAGGTAAAGTTTCCAGAATATCTTCCAAATGTTTTAATTTGGCTCTTTTTTCATCATCCTTAGATTCAAAATAAATATCCCAATTATCCATAGAAATTAATTCCATACTCATTGAGGCTAGTTCGGCTACTTCTGAAGTGATATTCCTGAAGGCATTTAATGGTAAATCCTTGGTTAAAATAGAATGTACTGCATGCCCCCCTTCGTGTAATAATGTAACCATATCTCGAACTTGTCCTGCCGCATTCATGAAAATAAAAGGAAATCCAGACTCCTCCAATGGATAATTATAACCACCAGGATTTTTTCCCTTTCTAGAATCCAAATCAAAACGATTTTGTTTTTTCATTTCAATTAAACAATCTCCTAAAAAAGGATCCATATTTGTAAAAACCTGGATAGTTTTTTCCAATAATTCTTCTCCAGTTTTAAATGGTTTTAAAGCACCTTTTCCTTCTATATCAACACTTTTATCCCAAGGTTTAAGTTGATCCAAACCAAGTTTCTCTTTTCTTTTACTTGCTTTATTATTTAATATGGGGACAAAAGTTTCGGCAACCGCCTCATGAAAATCAAAGCAGTCTTGCGGAGAATAATCAAATCGACCTAAGCTTGCAAAGGAATAATCTCTGAAATTTTCAAATCCAGCATTTTGGGCAACTTCATGACGAATTTTAATTAATTTATTGAATAGTTCATCTAAATCATCAATTTTAGATAATCTTTGTTCTGCAATTTTATGGTAAACTTCTTCTCTTTTTTTTCTATCCGTTGATTCAAAATAAGAGGAAGCTTGTTGAAGGGTTTTTTCTTCTCCGTCAATTTCTACCATTAATCCGCCAGTAATTCCTCCATATTCTGTTTGAAGATTTTGTAATTCAATACTTAAAGGTATATTTTCCTCTCTAAAAATTTCAATAGCCTTTTTTATTCCTCTTATCATAATTCCATAACCATTTTCTGGTAATTCCTTATGGAATGAATTTTCTATTGTCTTTTTATTCCACTCATCTTCATAAACGGATGCATTTGGCATAATTTGAGTTACAAATTCCTCATAAGATTTCTTTAAATCTGTATTTTGGTTATCGCAAGACATTTTTATATATCTCCAAGCAAAGTTTTCAGAAAGATAACTTTCTAATTCAGATCGATTCAAACAGAATTCTTCCAAATCCTTTAAAGATTTAATGGTGAATTCACTTAATTTCTTAAAATAGGGTTCTACGGAATCCCAAGTAGAAAGTTCAAAATGGTTGGGTAAAAACCTTCTTTCTTTTATATTTACAGTAACTTTTCTCATATTAGATTTTTATTTTACAAATTTAAGAGAATATGCTTCAAATCCCATCCAAAAAACTGAATAATGGAGTAGAAATGCCTCAAATTGGTTTAGGGCTTTATGCTCCAAAACAAAAATCAGAAATTAGACAAGCAGTTAAAGATGCTCTTGAATTGGGCTAAAGCATTTGGATTCTGCAGCAATTTATGCAAATGAGGATGAAGTAGGTTTTGGTATTAAAGATTCCGGTGTAAATAGGAAGGAAATATTTATTACTTCTAAGGTTTGGATGGATGATATGGGTTATGATAATACGCGCATGGCTTGGGATCCTAGGAGTTCAGATCGGGATTAATCAAAATTAAGTATAACATCGTCTGAATCTGGATGAGCTACACAAGAGAGAATAAAACCTTCTTTGATTTCCTTGTCCGTTAGTCCATCTTCTTCATCCATAATTACTTTTCCTTGTGTACATTTTCCCATGCAGGCAGTACACATCCCAGCCTGACACGAATAGGGTAAATCAATATCAAGTTCTAAAGCTGCTTCTAAAATAGTTTGATTCGGCTTTACTAAGACTTGGTGAACCTCTCCCTCATATTCAATCCTTACCATTCTGTCCTGACTTAAATTGGTAGATTCATGGGTTTTCCCATCTTCAAGAGAATGAGAACTTGTGAAATATTCAAAATGAATTTGATTTTCTTCTACATCAAATAATTTCAAAGATTTTTTTACTTCTTCTATCATTTCCCCCGGTCCACAAATAAAATAATTTGCAGAATTGGGTAAAATGCCAATTTCTTGTTTTAAATAATAAACAAAAGAAGCTTGATTTATTCTCCCCTTAAAACCTGGCCATGAAGCTGTGGGCTGTGAGATTATATTAAGAATAGAAAATTTATCTTTATACATTGTTTGAAGTTCCTCTAATTCTTTTTTAAATATTATTTGATCTTCAAACCTTGAACCATATATTAAATGTACCTTGGCATGGAAATTTTTCTTTAGGACCGTTTTTATTTGTGGTAAAATAGGCCCAATCCCACTTCCTGCAGCAACAAAAACAAACTCAGTCAGTTTGGTGTCCTCTGGGACAATAAATCTTCCAGTTGGTTCCAAGATTTCAATTGCATCACCAACTTTAATATTATCCAATAAATAATTTGAAACTAAACCGTTTTCAACCCTTTTAACCGTAATTGAAGGACTTGAGTCAAACTCCGGAGAGGAACTTAAAGAATAGGATCTTCTGATTTTTTCTCCATTGATTTCAATAAATAATGTAATGAATTGCCCTGATTTATATTTTAAGGTGTCGTGAATTGGATGCCAAAATTCAATTGTCTTGGTATCATTGGTTTGTTCAATAATATTTTTTACACTTAAATGAAGGTGTTTCTGACTCATATTTATTCTATTTCAACTTTATTAGAAGGAGAAGACTCATTGTCTGTAAAGTCTAAACTTGTAACAAAATAAGACTTTCCATTAGATAGGTAATTTTTCGGGAAAGTATATTTATTCGTATTTAAAACCCTAACAATTTTATATTCGGATTGTTTTCCTGAATCTTCAATTGATTCATATATTACATAAAACTTAGGACTTTCACTATCCGCTGATTTAGGGGATAAATCCCAATTCAATTCTAATTGATTATCAGTCCAAGCATATCGTAAATTTTCTGGAGCCAATGGTGGAATTGAATCTTTCCATGGCATTGGAGGCACTAAAGCTTTATCCTTAAAAGCTTCATTTTTTATATAATCGCCAATTTTTTCATAATTATTTTGGAGAATATGGGAGCTAAATAAAATTTTACCAAAATTATTTTCAAGATTATCTGCAATTGATATTTGTTTTTTTACCTCAGCAAGATTCCAATTATCTTCTATATGGTAAATGCCCAAACCAATATAAATATGTCTATTAAAATGATTTTTTGTCCACCATTCTGCCAATAATTCATAAGGAG
>JBJOIA010000302.1:0-7165 GCA_046047395.1 Bacteroidota bacterium
AAAAAGGCAGGGAAGATTCATTTAAAAACGGATTCAGATAGTTTATTTGAATATAGTTTAGAGGTATTGGAGGGGATGAAAGATGAATGGAAAATAGAGAAATGCACGAAGGATTTATATAAGAGTGAATATTTAAATGATCATTTTGGTATAAAGACAAGATTTGAAGGTATTTTTTCTGAACAGGGCTATACAATTAAATATTTAATGATACGATCATTAAAATAAAATTTGGATAAATCTAAGAATAATGGTAATTTTGCACCATAAAATTAAATCCAAAAGTAAAATTTCAAGATGAAAAAAATTAAAGTAGCCATCAATGGTTTTGGAAGAATCGGTAGATTAACATTCCGCCGCCTATTAGAAAAAGAAAACGTAGAGGTTGTAGCGATTAATGACCTTACTGATAATGCGACATTAGCACATTTATTGAAATATGATTCAGTACATGGAAGATTCAATGGAACGGTAAGTTCTGATGATTCATCTATTACTGTTAATGGAAACAAAATTGCATGTTTTGCTGAAAGAGATCCGAAATTACTTCCTTGGGGAGATTTAGGAATTGATGTAGTATTAGAATCAACAGGTAGATTTGTGGATGAGGCTGGAGCTGGTCAACATTTAACTGCTGGAGCTCGTAAGGTAATTATCTCAGCACCTGCTAAAGGAAATGTACCAACGGTTGTATTAGGTGTAAATGATGATACTTTAACGGATGATATGACTATTATTTCAAATGCATCATGTACTACAAACTGTTTAGCTCCAATGGCTAAGGTTTTAGATGATAATTTTGGAATTGAAAAAGGATTTATGACAACTGTTCACGCTTATACAGCTGATCAGAATTTACAAGATGCTCCTCATTCAGATATGAGAAGAGCTAGAGCTGCTGCTTATTCAATTGTTCCTACCTCAACAGGGGCTGCAAAAGCTGTAGGTTTAGTATTACCTCATTTAAAAGGAAAATTAGATGGAAACGCAATGCGTGTTCCTACTCCAGATGGATCTGTAACTGATTTCACTGCTATCCTAAAGAAAGATGTAACGGTTGAAGAAGTAAATGCTGCAATGAAAGCTGCGGCTGAAGGACCAATGAAAGGAATTTTAGAATTCGTTACAGACGAAATCGTTTCAATTGATATCATTGGAAATCCTCATTCAAATATTTTCGATTCTAAATTAACTTCTGCTATGGGTAATATGGTAAAAGTTGTAGGATGGTATGATAATGAGTTTGGTTATTCTTCTCGTGCAGCAGATCTAATTGCTAGAGTAGGATAATTTAAATAAAATTTTAAAAATTAAAGCCTGGGAGATTCTCCTGGGCTTTTTTTTTTGGGAAGAAGGAAGTTACGAGCTACGAATTACGAACTACGAACTACGAATTACGAGCTACGAATTACGAACTACAAATTACGAACTACGAATTACGAACTACGAACTACGAATTACGAACTCATAACTCAAAACTCATAATTTCACTCATCACTCTTCACTCGTAGTTCGTCACTCGTAACTCGTAACTCGTAATTCGTCACTCGTAACCCGAAGTTCAATAGGGTAGGGAAGGGTGTAAAAAATCAAGAAACAATTGTAAATCCTTTATTTATCGATTTTGCTAAATATTTACAAAAATAAATAGGAAAAATAACTCATTTTTTTATCCAAAATGGACATCTTGGGGCAAGAGGAAGGTGTGTAAATTTGCCTGTATGACAAATTGGCACTTGTCTTTTTTGCTAATTAAATTTCCAATTTTATCACAAAATAATATTTGGTGTAAAAATTTAAGTTGCTAAAAATCAATTACTTATGTATTTAAAGTTAAAGTTAAATTAACCTAAAAATTAGAAATGGTTTTTTGTATTATTTTAATACAGGTAATTTATTTTTAAAAAAAAGGATAAAATTTCATCAAAAATTCAGAATAGACTATCTTTGTAGGATAATTTCGACTAAAAAATTTAGATAAACGTGAAAAATTTGATTTTAGAGGCTTGGGAAAAGCCAGAATTAAGAAAAGAAAGCCAGGTAATTGAAGCTATTGAAAAGGTAGTTGAAATGGTAGACAAAGGAGAATTAAGGGTAGCAGAACCCTTATCCAATGGTGATTGGCAGGTAAATGAATGGGTTAAAAAGGCCATTGTAATGTATTTTCCGATTAGAAGCATGGAAGTTCAGGAGGTTGGAATCTTTGAATACCATGATAAAATGAAATTAAAATCAAATTATAAAGAATTAGGTGTAAGAGTAGTACCTCCTGCTGTAGCACGATATGGTGCCTATTTATCCAAAGGAACGATATTAATGCCCTCTTATGTAAATATTGGGGCATATGTAGATGAAGGAACCATGGTGGATACCTGGGCTACAGTTGGATCATGTGCACAAATTGGCAAGAATGTTCATCTATCTGGTGGTGTAGGAATTGGTGGAGTATTAGAACCCCCACAAGCTGCTCCTGTGATAATTGAAGATGGGGCCTTTATTGGTTCAAGATGTATAGTGGTTGAAGGGGCTAGAATTGGAAAAAAAGCAGTATTAGGAGCAGGTGTTACCATTACTGGATCTTCAAAAATCATTGATGTAAGTGGAGATGAGCCGGTAACTTATATCGGTTATGTTCCTGAAAACTCTGTTGTAATCCCTGGCTCAATCACTAAAAAATTCCCTGCTGGAGAATTTAATGTGCCTTGTGCCTTAATCATTGGAAAAAGAAAAGAATCTACAGACTTAAAAACATCCCTTAATCAGGCATTAAGAGATAATGATGTAGTAGTTTAAATCGATAAATAAGCTTAATTTTATACCCGGTAGTTATTTTAAATCTATCGGGTATTTTTATTTATATGGAAGAATCAATCAAATTAGGTAGATACAATCATCTACGGGTAATAAAACAAGTTGAGTTTGGTATGTATTTAGACGGAGGTCTAGATGAGATCTTAATTCCCAATTCTTATATTCCAGAAGGAACGAAAGTAGATGATTATATTGATGTATTCCTTTACCGAGACTCAGAAGATAGAATCATTGCAACAACTTGGAAACCTTTTGCTCAGGTAGGAGAATTTGCTTATTTAAAGGCCAAACAAGTGAATGATAAGGGGGTTTTCCTGGATTGGGGACTTGTAAAAGATCTAATGGTACCATTTGGACAACAATCACATAAAATGGTGGAAGGAAGATCTTATTTAGTATACGTTTATATCGATGAACAAACTGATCGAATTGTTGCCTCTGCAAAAATTGAAAAATTCTTCCCTTTATTTGAAGATCAAGCTGAGAATCTCGCAGAAGGAGAGAGAGTCGAAGTTATTCCTTTTCAAGCTACAGAATTAGGTTACAAATGTCTAATTAACAATTGTAAAATTGGACTTTTATTCAAAAATAAAGTATTTACAAAAATAAATTTGGGTGAAAAAATCAATGTTTACATTTCTAAAATTCGTGAAGATGGGAAGATTGATTTAAGTTTACAATTAGAACATTTCTCCCGAATGTCCACCCAAACGGAAGTCGTATTAAATGCCCTAAAAAATAACAATGGGATCTTATATCTGCATGATAAGAGTCCTTCCGAGGATATTCAACATCAGCTTTCAATGTCCAAAAAAGACTTTAAAAAAGCGATAGGAATCCTATATAAAAATAAACAAATTAAAATAGATTCAGATAAAATTTTCCTTTTGTAAACAATAAAAAATACAAATGTAAATTGTATTTTAAAAAGTTATTTTTATTTTTGTAAACATACTATTTTACATTAATAAAATGACTTTAACGGAAAAGATAGAATTGTTAATTAGAAAAAGACAATTAACGCCCACACAATTTTCAGAATTGATTGGAATACCACGGTCAAATGTATCGCATATTTTATCCGGACGCAATAAGCCTAGTTTGGATGTAGTACAAAGGATATTGAATGCTTTTCCAGAGATTATTGTAGAGTCATTTTTATTTGAGGATCGTGATTTAGCCTTTGATAGTCCAATAAAAGAGGAATCGAAGCAAGAGATAAAAGTAAATCCTATTGAAAAAGTGGAGACCGAGATAGGACCAGTTTCAAAAGTGGAGTCCAAACCTCAGCAACCTGGACTATTTGATGCTCCGATTGAATCGCCGCGAGAATCCGTTAAAAATATTTCGATGGATACAAATACGGAAAATGAGATTCTCACGCCACAAGAAGATACAGTTCAAAATATACCTAATCCTGCCGCTCAAAGTATTGAACTACCATCAAAAGTAAGTTCTCATGTTTACAAGAAAATTGAGCGTGTCATCATTTTCTATTCAGATGGTACTTTTTCTGAGAGTAAGCCAAGTTCATAATTAGTTTTCCACATATTATCCACAGTTGTGGACAAATGTTTATTTCTTTTTGTGATAATTATAAATTTCAAATTATTTCCACATTTTTTGTTTCTATATCCACATGGAATGTGGATAATTTGTGGATAAGTAATGATTTTTTTGTCGAAAAAATTGGTTAAATTTAATTTTCATTAAAAATATAGAATATGGATAAGATTGATTCTCTTAATCAGGTAGCTAAATTTCATCAAACTTTTGGAGCTCCAATATTGGAAAAACCAACTATTCCTGATGCAAATAGGTCTGAATTAAGGGTGAGTCTATTACAGGAAGAATTAAATGAATTAAAGCAAGCCATTTTAGATAATGATTTGGTAGAGGTGGCTGATGCATTGTGTGACCTTCAATATGTGCTTTCCGGTGCGGTATTAGAGTTTGGATTAGGTGAAAAATTTGTTGAATTATTCAATGAAGTGCAAAGATCAAATATGTCTAAAGCTTGTTCAAGTTTAGACGAGGCAGAAAAAACAGTAGCCTATTATAAGGAAAAAGATGGTACGGAAGCTGAGATAAAAAAAGATGGTGATTTATATAAGGTTTACCGAATTTCCGACAATAAAGTATTAAAATCGATTAATTATTCTCCTGCTGACTTAAAGTCTATTTTAGAAAAATGATTAAAATATTATTAATTGAAGATGAGGTAAAGACAGTTCAATCCTTGAAATTAGGATTGGAGGAGAACGGATTTTATGTAGACGTCGCCTATGATGGGGAAATGGGAAAACAATTGGCCTTAAGAAATGATTATGATTTAATTATTTCAGATTTAATTATTCCAGGAATTAATGGATTGGAATTATGTAAATCATTAAGAAAAGAGGGATTAGAGACTCCCATTTTGATGCTAACAGCCTTGAATTCAACAGAGGAAAAGATTGAGGGATTGGAAGCTGGAGCGGATGATTATTTGGGAAAACCTTTTGATTTTAAGGAATTTTTGGCTCGAGTAAAAGCCTTATTAAGAAGAAGTTTGAAAGGGGTGAATAATTCCAATAAATTGGTTTTTCAAGATTTAGAATTAGATATTGAAAATAAATCTGTTTACCGAAATCAGCAATTAATTAATTTAACAGTTAAAGAATTTCAATTATTGGAATATTTAATGCGAAATCAAGGAAAAGTGGTTTCTAAATCTGAAATTGCGGAAAAAATTTGGGAAATGGAGGAGGAAAATACGAATTTAGTAGAAGTATACGTAAACTATTTACGGAAAAAAGTAGATAAAAACTTTGACCAAAAACTCATACATACTCAATTTGGGATGGGATATGTATTAAGATCCGAATAAAACATGCAAATACGCAGTAAACTTACTATTCAGTTTGCTATTTTAGTGACCGCCATTTTATTGGTTTCCTATTTGTTTATTTATTTTTTTACCAAGAGAAATTATGAAGAAAATTTCTATGGAAGATTGCGTTCAAAGGCAAATTCCACGGCAGAATTATTAGTAAATATTGAAAACCCAGACCCCAGTAAATTATTAAGAATCCGAGATAATTCTAATAAAGATCTTTTATTCAAACAAAATATAGCTGCCTATGATTCTTGTTTTGAGCGAATATATCTCGCAAATGATACCATTCCCTTGTATGTGGATGTCAATACTGTAAAAGAGGTATTAAATAAAAAAGAAATTAAAATTCAAAGAGGGGATATGCAAATTTTAGGATTATCCTATTTGACTCCCTCCGGAAATTTAATACTTTTTACTGGTGCTGTGGATGAGTTTTCTAATGAAAATATCAAAAATTTACAAAATATCTTATTAGCTTTATTTTTATTATTTATCATTATTGTTATTGGCTCTGGTTATGTTTTTGCTGGGGCGGCATTATCCCCAATATCCAAACTGATTAATCAGGTAAACCGATTATCGGTAAATAAATTAGAGGAGCGACTATCTGCAACGGAAAAAAAGGATGAAATCGGGAAAATGATTGAAACAATTAATGAATTATTAAATCGAATAGAACAAGCCTTTAATCTACAAAAAACCTTTATTTCTAATGTATCGCATGAATTAAAGAACCCCTTAACCAAGATTTCAGCACAACTGGAGGTGGCTTTATTGAGTAAAAGAGAAACGGAGGATTATGTAAAAACTATTGAATCTGTTTTGGAGGATACACAAGAATTGGCCAATATTACGGAATCCTTATTGGAATTAAATAAAATAAGGGTAAATGACTATATCAAGCATTTTAAGCCACTTAGAATCGATGAAATCCTATTAGATGCACGTTCTATAGCTATGAAATTAGATAAACGCTATAAGGTTAGTATCAATGTGGATAATTTCCCAGAAAATGAAGAATTATTAATTGTAAATGGAAATGATCATTTATTAGTCACAGCATTCAAAAATTTAATTGAAAATGCGTGTAAATTCTCCAATGATCAAAAGGCAGAGATTGAATTTAAAATTCTAGAATCAGAGAAAAAAATTCGCATTTCAATTATCAATCAGGGAAAAGGAATTGCTAAGGGGGAAATAAAAAATATCTTTCAACCATTTTATCGATCTGAGAAAACGGCCAATACCAAGGGCTATGGAATTGGTTTATCATTAGTTGATAAAATTATTGAAATCCATCAGGGAGAAATTCATGTAGAATCAATTGAAAACGAGAGAACCATATTTAGCGTAGAATTAGGAATCTAACCGGGAATATCCCCCTTTAATCTTATTTTATATTTGTTGTATAATTTATATTATGTTAAATAGAAGTATGAATAAGGTATAAAAAAATATAGTACGTATCTCCTACGT
>JBJOIA010000303.1:0-6431 GCA_046047395.1 Bacteroidota bacterium
AGGACCCCATGATTAACAGTCATGTGCTCTAACCAACTGAGCTAAGGAGGAATTACCCTTATTGGGACTGCAAAAATAGATTCTCTATTTGAATTATACAAGATTTCATCAAAAAAAATTATTATATTTTTTTAACCCATTTTTTATCAAAATATTTATATTTACAAAAATTACTTAATTCCTCCCTATGAAGGTAATCAGGATCAAAACCAAATTGAACAATAATACCTATTTTAAATTTTATTCATTAAAAGATTTAAAATCAGTCAATTTTGAATATGATTTCCTGAATTTAAAACAGAAAATCCTGATCACTACCAAAACCGATATAAAAATTTTTCTAGAAAAATCTACCAAATCAGACCAATCAAAAACACTTTCAAACCAGTATAAAGACTTTAAATCCAATAATGATATGTACCTAGACTATGGAAATTTCGAAATAGTCTAAACCTTTCCCCTAATTTTAGGGTTTTCTATTCCATGAAATTCCCTACAAACTACTCCTCCATTCTTGGTCTAATCAATTCTATAAATCCTATTTCCTATGCGAAATCTCGGAACTTTATTGATGGAAAAGTTACTATGCTGTCTCCATATATTTCTAGAGGAGTTATTTCAACGAAACAAATCTTTCAAGCCATTCTATCCAATGGTTATTCCAAAGAAGAATCTTTCAAACTCATCCAAGAACTTGCCTGGAGAGATTTTTACCAATATACATGGATCCAGCAGGGAGATAGAATTTTTGAAGACTTTAAACATCCACAAGAAGATGTTCAAAATTTCAAAATTCCCAAAACCCTTTTGAATGCCTCTACCGGAATAAAAGCAATTGATAAACAATTAAATATTCTATTTGAAACAGGATATTTACACAACCATTTTAGAATGTATACAGCCTCCCTTGCCTGTAATTTTGGAAAATCCCATTGGTCCACGCCTGCAAAATGGTTATACTATCATTTATTAGACGGAGATCTGGCGAGCAATGCCCTTTCATGGCAATGGGTAGCCGGTAGTTTCTCGTCTAAAAAATATTATTTCAATCAGGAAAATTTAAATAAATACGCCTATTCAATCCAAAGAAATACTTTTATAGACCTACCTTATGATCAAATTGAATCAACTAATATCCCTCAAGAATTAAAAATTACTACAGAATTTATTCCAGAAAAATTGATTTTTCCAGAACCTAAAAAATTAATTTTTCTCCCTGATTCACCCATTCTAATTTATAATTCCTATAACTTAGACCCTCTTTGGAGAAAAGAAGAATCAAAAAATAAAATCCTATTATTGGAGCCCTCACATTTTGAAAAATTCCCAATCTCACAAAAAGTTTTAAGCTTTATTTTAGCCCTTTCAACCAATATCTCAGAAATACAGATATACATAGGAGAATTCCATGATTTAAACAATTTAATCAAAAAATCTATTCCCAAACCAACAATTATCTACAAAGAACATCCGTTAAATAAACATTATTCAGGATTAGAAGATCCAAGAGATTGGATGTTCCCCAATATCAGTGGAAAATTTAATTCCTTTTTCCAATATTGGAGAAAAGCGGAAAAATTTTTATAGATTTAAGAAATATATTACCAAAAAATTAAAGAAATGAAAAAGATCTTAATCGCTTTACTAATCGTAATTGTGGCTATTCAATTTATCCCTACTGAAAAAAATAATTCAATGGATGAAACCTATGGTATTCAAACTAAATATGAAATTCCAGGGGAAGTAAATGATTTATTCGTGGCGGCTTGTAATGACTGTCATTCAAATTCAACAACCTATCCCTGGTATTCCAATATCCAACCCGTGGGATTTTGGTTGGATCACCACGTAAACGACGGTAAAAAACATTTAAATTTCTCCAATTTTACCTCACTTCCTTTATTTGTCCAAAAACATAAACTAGATGAGGTAATTGAACAGGTAGAAGAAGGTGAAATGCCAATGGCTTCTTATACGTATTTAGGATTGCATCCAGATGCAAAATTAAGTCTAGAACAAAGAGAAACAATCATCAATTGGGCAAAACAACAAATCTCCATGCTTGAGGCTACCTATCCTGCTGATAGCTTGAAATTCCCAAAAAGAAAGTGAAAAGCTTAGAACTAGGAGTTACGAACTACGAGCTACGAGCGGCTGCCGCTCGTAACTCGTAACTTGTCATTCGTTATTAAAGCTTAAATTCTACCCCCATTACCACAAATAAAGACCCTTCAGGAGAATCTTCATTCTTATAAATGAAGAATAAATCATGTGCCTTATTGGTATCTACTCCTTCAAGATTAATATCAGCGTTTAAAATACTTGGCATAAAGCCCGCCGCATCTGATGGTTCCAAAAATTTCGTTTGCGCAATTTTCTTACCATTTATCCCATCAATCCTAATTTCTACCAAGCCTCCCTTAGAATTTAGTTGAGCTTTTGGTGCAGTCGCCATAATAACAACCGATTTCAAACCAATTAAATCTATTTTCTTTAATACAGAATATGCTCCAGATTTTGCTGGTATTAATAATTTATTGCCACCAAAAGACATCTTATTTAAATCAGAGAATTCATCAAAACTATGTACATCTAATTTAGCATTTCTTAATACCACATTTTCCTCTGCTTGAAGAGATGGTAACCCATTAGCGCCCTTATCTTCATAAGCTGCACGAATGATATAAACTCCGGTTCCTTTATCATCTTTTGACGTCTTAGCTATATAGGCCCCTTTAGGTGCCATAGATTTTTTATTCTGAATTTTATCAGAATTTAAAATATACTTCACCATTTCTGCTGCATCAGCAGTAGATAATTGTGGGTGACCTGCCATCGCTGTTTCTCCCCATACACCTGAACCTCCTGCAATAATTTTTTTAGTTAAATGTTCCATTGCAGACTTATCATTTTTATATTTTGCCGCAACTTTTACATAAGATGGGCCAATTGATGTTCCGTTTATTTTATGACAAGCCATACAATCACTTCCTTCAATCAATTTCTTACCTTTAGAGAATAAGGCTGTTTGATCCGCCGTACGATGTCCTGCAGAAATAATATTTTTATCAAAGCCCTCAGCTAAATAATCTATCGTTATGGAAACCTGATCTTCCTCAATTCCTTCTCCTAATTTTCCGTCTTCTTTATCACTTACTTTCACCTCATAATTAAATTCCTTATTGGCTTCAAAAAATGATTTATTTGAATTTGGAATATTTACCACTACTTTTGGAGGTTCATTACCCACAGCTACATTGGTTGTTTTTTCAGTTATTCCTCCTTTTTGGTCATCCACTTTTAAAGTAATGGTATACTCTCCTTTATTCTTTAACTGAATAGATAAATCCTGAGTCTTGAAGGACTTTTTATATTTTCCGTCCAATGAATTTACCGTCCATGTATATACCAATTCGTCTCCATCTGGATCTTGCGTTCCAGAAGTATTTATTTTGACATCCAATGGAGATACTCCGCCAAAAACATTCTGATTGAAATTAACAATTGGTAATCTATTCCCTCCATTATATTCGATACGAATTAAACGAGCATCATCATTCGCACTAAACCAGCCCGAGCCATATTCCAACATATATAAATCCCCATTATCTGCAAAAACCATATCCATTGGATTATTAAATTTATAGGATGGCATGAATTTTTCTTGGGATACCAAATTCCCTTCTTCATCCATCGTTACCGCCATGATCCATCCTCTCATCCACTCATATTCAAAAAATTTCTTATTGTAATATTCAGGGAAGGCTCTCTTTGCTCCTTTAAAATCTTCTTTATAATAGACTGGTCCTGCCATAGCATTTCTTCCTCCTGACCCAACTAAAGGAAATTCCTTTGATTCTCCATACGGATACCAAACAAAAGCTGATTGTGCTGGTGGCAAAATAGTTAAACCTGTATTATTAGGAGATAAATTTTTGGGTGCATTTACATCCCATTTCTCCAATGATTTCTCATTTGCGAAATCATAACGTGTATAGGCCTGATTATTTCCAATGAAATGCGGCCATCCAAAATTTCCTGCCTTTCTTGCCTGTCCTATTTCATCATATCCAACCGGACCTCTTAAACTATCTGCTGCTCTTCCATCCGGACCTACATCTCCCCAATATAAATAACCAGTATGCTTATCTACATGAATTCTAAAAGGATTTCTATGGCCCATCGTGTAAATTTCAGGACGAGTTTTTTCTATTCCAACAGGGAATAAATTCCCTTCTGGAATAGAATATGTTCCATCTGGGTTCGGGTGAATTCGAAGTATTTTTCCTCTTAAATCATTGGTATTAGCTGAAGACTTCTGTGCATCCCAAGGGGCTCTACCTGGTCTCTCATCACTCGGACTAAATCCATTTGATGCATGCGGATTGGTATTATCTCCTGTTGATAAATATAAATTTCCTTGTGCATCCCATTCGATGGAACCTCCAGTATGGCAACATTGCTCTCTCTGAGTTTCTACTTGAAGCATTGGCACTTCCGAATCCAATAATAATTCATCTCCTTTCATCGTAAAACGAGATAATTGATTATAGGAACCTTTCGTAGAAGAATAGAATAAATAGATCCAATGATTCTCCGCAAAATTCGGATCCTTATTTAATCCTAATAAACCATCTTCCGCCACAGATTCCCTGCCCTCAGCACTTACATATTTTAAACTTACCGGCAGCTCAGCAATAGTAGTTAATTCCTTTTCTTTCAATTTATAAAGTCTCACCTGTCCTTTACGTTGAATAAATAATACACGATTCTCATCCAATAAGGTTAATTCCATTGGCTCATCTAATTTCTCTGCTAAAATGATTTTTGAAAATCTATTTTCTTCCGGACGCGCCTTCGAATAATCAATCAGATTTGGGGTATCACCGCCCGTGGCATATTGAATTCCAGCATATAAATGATTTAAAAATAAAGGCTCGGAATAAGTTTCGTCTGTATGCCCCATCGCGGTATAAAAGGCTCTTCCACCATCAAATTCATGGTACCATGAAATAGGATGATCCTCTCCATTATTCCCTCCTTGATAGGTAGACTCATCTATCTTTACAACTGGATGAATATCTTTTTGAATACTTTTAAAAGAATAAAATTCATCTTTTCTTTCAAATGAATCTGGCATGCCAGCCGTCATTGCATTTCTTTCTGTCACATAAAAACGTCCATTTTGAACATTATTTGGCATAGGATGGTCTAAGAACCAAGCACCAGCCAAACGATTATACCAAGGCCATTGATATTCAGTATCTGTTGCAGAGTGAATACCTACCCAGCCTCCACCAGCCTGAATATACCTTTCAAAACTTCCCTGCTGTTCTTCATTAAAAATATTACCCGTTGTATTTAAAAAGATAACGGCATGATATTTCTGAAGATTTTTTTCATTGAATTGACTAGCATCCTCCGTAAATTCTACGTTGAATCCCTTTTCTGCTGCCATCTTTTTTAAAGCAGTTTGTCCTGCACCAATAGATTGGTGTCTAAAACCTTCCGTTTTACTGAAAACTAATAGATTAATTTTGTTTTGAGCAAAACCAAAATTTGAAATTAGTAATAGAACTAGTAGATTTTTGACGAATAGATTTTTTAATCCCTTCATTTTAATAGTTTTAGGTTGAATAAGGCTGCAAAAATACTTAAAAAATTATAAAATATGTAATAAATTAAATATTTTGGATGAACGGTTAAAATTAATAATTCAATACTCCAATATCCGAAGGCCTTTTTAATAGCCAGCCGGTTAAGGATTTTCTTTCAAATTGTGTAGGGAGTACCTCATGAAGAATTGTATCAGATCTAAAAATAACCGCCCGGTTATAAATTGGTTCAATTTTTATTTCATTTTCTCCATGAATTTTTAATTCCCCTCCCATTCCGTTTTCCCAATTTTTATTTAGATAAATCACTACTGAAATCATTCTATTATTCCTTTCCTTGAATTGATCTAGATGAGCTTTATAATACCCCCCTTGCGGATAATTTGCAAAATGAAATTCATATCCCTGGAGAGATAGGAATAAAAATTCACTAATTTCCTGCATCATTTCTTGTATTAAATCAAAAAAAAGGCTGATTGAAATATGTTGATTTTTATCGAGCCAATAAATTGAATCCGAACGAATTTCATCTATTCTTTTTTCATGATAGGAGGAACCCACTTTAGCAAGATTAAAATCTTCCTTTTGATAAACTTTTTCGAAGAGTTCATCAATAGGTTGAAGAATATTTAAGGGAAGAAAATTGTCTATAAGAACAAATTCTTTTTCAGCGAGTTGGTCCAACCATTGGATCCATAGCTCTTTTAAAATTTGGTTAGACATTTTGCCTTAATCCAAATTAGAATAATATTTAATCATGGGAGAAATTAGAACAATTTTCTAATTGTCAAAGTTAGTAGAAAAAAGATTATAAAT
>JBJOIA010000304.1:0-12438 GCA_046047395.1 Bacteroidota bacterium
GCCTTTTCCTTTTGCAAGTAAAATGGATTTGACTAGTCAGATTCCTAGTTTGAAAAAGGGAAAAATTAATTATAAAGACTTTGCAGAATTAGGAGTAAGTGATTTATTTGAGGAGGAAAAATTTTCCAAAGCCATTAGAAAAACTACTAAAATTTTATCCTCTTGTGTATTAATTCAAGAAAAAACTGGATTTGATTTGAAAAGATTACCCGATTTTGCCCAACTTTCTCCTGTTTTTTCAGTTTTACCTAAAGACATTGATCAAGATGGTATCGAAGATTTTATCCTTGGAGGTAATTTTTATCGATTAAAATCTGAAATGGGACGAACGGATGGATTTATTGGAGGTTATTTTAAAGGAAAAGGGAAAGGCCAATATGAATTTATTTCTTCCAAAGAATCAGGTTTAAATTTTAAGGGAGAAACAAGAAGTATTAAATTTATCAATAATAAAATAATAATATCAAGAAATGATGAATCATTACAGGTATTTAAACTAAATAAAGAATGAAATTAAAATTTAAAATCTTAAGCCTATTTAGCATATTATTCATCAACCTAAGCTGTACCGAAGAATTTGAGCAAATTTATAATACAACAAAAAAGATTATAATTGTTGAAGGAATGGTTACGAATTCAGATAATTTGGGGCCAATTATATTAAAAGAATCTCTTACAGAGCGTGCCGCAGGTTCTAATTTTAGACCAATACTTGGTGCTACCGTTCAAGTAATTATCAATGGAAGTGAATCAATCACCCTAACAGAAGGAGAGGAAGGAAGATATTATTTTGATCCAAGTTTTAAAGGTGAGATTGGTTCTTCCTATCAATTAAAATTTTCCACTCCGAATGGTAGGGAATATGAATCTTCAGAAGATGTTTTAGAAGAAGCAATTCCCATAGATAATGTTACTCATATATTGGACAAAAGTGGAATCAAAACAGGAGATGGCCAAGTAAGTGCTGCTTATTTATTTTATGCTGATTTTCAAGATCCAGAAAACAATCAAGATTATTATTTTTGGCAATGGAAACTTTATGAACAACAACCTATTTGTAGAACATGTTTAGGAGGATATTGGTATATTGATCCGGCACCTTTGGGTACTTGTGTGGAAGATCGCTGGTTAGCTAGAGCGGGTATCTATCTTGATTATCAATGTTCTGGAAATTGTTGGGAGATAATAAATTCTGAAGATTTGGAAGCAAATAGTGATGAATTCTTCAATGGGAATGCTGTAAAAAATCAATATATTGGTAAAGTACCTATTTATCAACATACAACTGCCTTATTAGAACTTGATCAGTATGCAGTGACTAAGGAAGTTTATGATTTTATAAATTTAAGTCAAAAACAATCTATAATTTCAGGAGGTCTAGCGGATACCCCTCCCGCTGCTTTAGTAGGAAATATTCATTGTATTAGTGATCCAACTGTCAATACTTCAGGATTATTTATAGTAGCAGCACATTCAACTTATAAATATTGGTTAGATAAACAAGACGTATTAAAGGATAATACCCCAACAGTTGGCCTATTGGGTGGAAGAAAAATTCGATTAGAGCCACAGTCAATGGCAACTGATAGACCTCCATTGGCTCCTTGTTTGGAAGGTCCAACCAGAACAAGTATCATGCCAGAAGGTTGGATGGGAAATTAATCATTTAAAACAGCAATATCGTGAAAAAAATACTTTATATATTCTTTATTTTACTTTCCTTTAATACATTTTCACAATCAACAATTGATTTAAAAGGAAGAGTCGTGGAGGTAGGTACTGATGAACCATTGGCAGGGACTTATGTTAATTTTGGTAAATCTGTCAAGCCAATCATTGTTGATGAGAACGGCGATTTTCATGTTTTTCTCTTAGAAGGCGAATATGATGTAGTAGTTAAATTAGTGGGCTACAAAAATTTAAATCAACGTATACAAATAAATACATCAAGTTCTCCTTTAATATTAAAATTAGAGAAAAGGAATGTTGAATTGGAAGAGGTGGTGATTTCAGCAAATAATTCCATTCAGCAGTTGGATAAACCTGTTATGGGGGTAAATACCGTAAAGGTTAAGGATATTAAAAAAATGCCAATGCCTTTAGGGGAGGTTGATGTATTAAAGGGATTACAAATGATGCCAGGGGTGAGTAGCGTAGGAGAGGCTTCCAATGGATTGAATATCCGTGGTGGTACAACAGACCAAAATCTAATGTTATTAGAGGATACTCCTATTTTTAATCCTACACATATGTTTGGATTATTTTCTGCTTTCCCTTCAGATGGTGTTTCTTCTGTAGATATTTATAAAGGAAATGTTCCAGCAAATTATTCGGGAAGAACTGCTTCGGTATTAGATATCAATTTAGCAACCCCTTCACTTACAAAATTTCATTTGGATGGAGGGATAAGTTTGGTTTCGAATAAATTAAGAATGGATATTCCTTTAATTCAAGGGAAATTAGGTTTGATGGTTTCTGGAAGGGGCTCCTATAATGATTTATTATTGCCTGTAATATCAGAAGATTTAAAAGGAATAAAAGCTAATTTTGCGGATCTTACTTCGAAATTGTTTTTTTTAATAAACGAAAAAAATATCTTAAGTGTAACGAATTATTATAGTTATGATTTCTTCCAAACAGATTTATTAGGTTCCTACAAAGCGATCACTTCAACAAGTAATCAATTCAAAAATATTACCAATAATTATTCAGCAAAATGGTCTCATTTATTGGATGATCAATCTTCTTTTCAAGCAATATTTGCAAGTGCATTTTACCAGCCTGATATGATATTGCCTGAAGTAAATTCAGATAATGATGTAGTAATCTCCCAAAGTATTGATTTCAAACAATTGAAATTGAATTATAATAAAACCAAAAAGGATTTTATGTATGAAGTAGGGGTAGATTTTACGCATTATACCATTAACCCTGGTACCTTAAATCCTGGATCGAGTAGTTCAGTAAATCCGAAGCAAAATACTTTTGAATATGGTTTAGAAACAGGGGCATATATTACTTCGGAATGGAATATAGGAGAAAAAATTAAACTCTCTACCGGCTTAAGGTATTCCAATTATATGAATCTTGGCCCATCAGAAGTACGTTCTTATGATCCTAATTTACCGAAGTCTCAATTTACAGTAGTAGATTCAAAAACATATGCTAAGGGTGAGGTTGCACAAACCTATGGTGGATTTGAACCACGGTTAGGATTAAATTATAAGATTTCTGATTATTCTAATTTTAAATTAGGGTATAATATTGCGCGCCAGTATTTAGAGCAGATTTCAAATACAACTACTCCATTGCCTACCTCAAGATGGAAATTAGCAGATTATAATATCTTACCTCAAATTAGTCAGTTAATCAGTGGTGGATATACCCATAATAGTTTTGACCAACGTTTTCAATTTGGTTTAGAAGCTTATTATAGAGGTACGCAAAACGTAATGGATTTTAAACCTGGAGCAGAGTTTTTATTAAAAGATTTTCCTGAAACAGAAATTTTACAAGGGTTTAATAAAAGTTATGGAGTAGAATTTATGGTTTCTAAGGAAAAAGGTTTGGCAACAGGTTGGTTTAATTATACTTATGCAAGATCTTTAAATCAAATTAATGTTGGCCCTGCAGATATTCAAAAGGTGAATTTCGGAAACTGGTATTCCGCTAATTATGATCGTCCGCATAATTTAAATATTTCCCTTGTAATCGGTCAAGGTAAGCACCATGATTTTTCGTTTAATTTTACTTATTCTACGGGTAGACCTTATACTACTCCTCAAGGATTTGTTCAATATCAAGATAAAGTATTCCCCTATTTTTCTGAAAGAAATAATATTCGAATACCGGATTATCATCGTTTAGATTTTGCTTGGAATATTTATAATCCAAGAATGGATCCGAAGAAACGGTTTAAAGGAAATTGGGTATTTTCGGTTTATAATATATATGGAAGAAAAAATCCTTACTCAATATTTTATCGGTCAGAAGGAATGGTCTTGAATTCCTATAAATTGGTAATTTTTGGATCTCCAATTCCAACACTTGCTTATAAATGCACCTTTGATTAAGGCTCTCTCCCGAGGGAATCGGCTTTAATTCCATTACATGAAAAATCAAAGATAAAACCGTCTGGTTTTAGAAATGGCATTTTTTTATAGCCTTCTACTTCCAGACTCTTATCTTGATAGACTTTTTCCATGAAATTCATATAAATAGGTAAGGCCATTCTTGCCCCTTGTCCTAAATTGATATTTCTAAAGTGAATACTTCGGTCTTCCCCTCCTACCCAAACTCCAGCCACAAGTTTTTGAGTCATTCCCATAAACCATCCATCAGAATAATTGGAAGTAGTTCCAGTTTTTGCACCAATTTCATTCCCTTGAACAATACTTGAGCTATTCAATCTTACAGCAGTTCCTCCTTCTTCCTCAACAGCACCCCTAAGCATATAAGTCATGGTATAGGCTGTTTCTGGGCGGATGGTTCTTTTTACATTTGGACTGAATTCTGCTATGATATTCCCATGTTTATCGGTTATTTTTAAAATCATGATTGGGTCAATTTTTTCTCCCAAATTTGCCAAAGTCGAATATCCCTGAACTTGCTCATAAACGGATACTTCCGAGGCTCCAAGACATAAGGCAGGGGTTTCATTTAAATCACTCGTAATACCTGCTCTATGGGCAAAATCTGAAATTTTCTCAGGTCCCAATAATTTCATAATTTTTGCTGCAATCGTATTGATCGATTGAGCCATAGCTTTTCTCAGGCTCATTTTTTTATAGGAGTAGACTCCATCTGAATTGACAGGCGTCCAAGTAACATTTTCCATTAATCCATCCTCTTCCCCAAAAGTTACAGGCTCATCTGTTAATAAATCACAAGGAGTGGCTAATTCCTGATCAATAGCAGCCCCATAGACATAGGGTTTAAAAGTAGATCCAGGTTGTCTTTTAGATTGTACAATATTGTCGAATTTAAAAAAGCGGTGGTTCACCCCTCCAACATAGGCTTTAATATGTCCGTTTGTTGGGTCCATTACCATAAATCCCGTATTCAATAGCCTTTTATAATAGGCTAAAGAATCTAAAGAACTCATGGTTGTATCAATACTTCCTTTGGCATAGGAGAAAACAGTCATTTTTGATTTTTTATTTAAAGCCTCAAAAATTTTATTTTCATCATCCCCAAAGGTTTCTTTAAGGGTTCGATATGCCTCCGTTCTTTTAATGGTGGTATTTAAGAAATTCGGGATTTCTTTCATATTTTCATCCACCCAAGGGTTTCTTCCTTTCCAGTGTTCGTTAAAAATTTGCTGTTCATATTTCATATGATTCCAAACAGCCTCGTTTGCATAATTCTGCATTCTTGAGTCTAAGGTGGTATAAATCCTTAGTCCGCTCGTATTAAGAAATAATTTGTCCTCCTCTGATTTATCCGAATTATACTCTCTTAATACTTTAATAACTTGTTTTTTGATCGTTTCATTAAAATAAGGGGCAAGTCCGGTATTATGATTTTCAACTTTATAACGAAGATTTAATGGTTGGTTTTTGAATTCAATGAATTCTTCTTCAGTTATATAATCGTATTTTTTTAATTGTCCTAATACAACATTTCTTCTGTTTAGTGTTAGTTCTGGCCTTGCAATAGGATTAAACAAGGAAGGGTTTTTCAGCATTCCTATGATGGTAGCAGCCTCTGTATAATTAACATTTCTTACATTTTTTTGAAAATAGGTTCTGCAGGCAACCTCAATACCATAGGCATTGTTTCCAAAGCTCACTTGGTTTAGGTACATAGCCATAATTTCTTGCTTAGTATATCTGCGTTCAAGTTTGACGGATAATATCCATTCTTTCACTTTAGCAATGACCAGTTTTAAGCCCGGGACAGTCATTAATGCACCTACATATTCTGGATTATTTTCGTCATAATCCAATACACGGGTATTGAATAAATTTTTTGCTAATTGTTGGGTAATAGTACTTCCGCCCCCAGAGGTTCCGAATGAGAAGGCTACCCTAAATAAGGAGACAAGATCTACACCTGAATGGTCTACAAACCTGGCGTCTTCCGTAGAAATTAAGGTATTTACAATTACCTGTGATAAATCATTAAATTCTACTGGATTTCTATTTTCAATGAAAAACTTACCTATTTCTTTTCCATCTTCCGAATAAATTAAGGAGGCAGTTTGGCTTTTGGGATTTTCCATTTCCACTAAACTTGGCATTTCACCAAATAGTTGGAATAGGTTGATATTTACAGCAAAAATAAATAAGATGCCAGATAAAATACCAATAAGAGTAGTTCTGTACAGGTATTTTATGATTTTTTTAAACTTCCCCTCTTCTAAACTGAAAATGCCCATTAGTTAATTTTATTTAATAAATTATTTGCCTTTAATTTTAAATTCGTATTAGGGTAGAGATTTAATAAATTATTCAATATTAATTTTGCTTGATTAGTATCCTTTAATGCATATTTATTTAAAGCCTTTAAGTATAAAATCTTGTCTTCAAATTTACTATTTGCAAAATCTTTTTCCAAAATTAAACATTGAGAAAATGATTCTTCATAATTTCCATCCTGATAATTCTGAAAGGCCTCCTCATAGTAATGTTGTGCTTGAATTTCTTTTGTTTCACTTAAAATTCCATTTTCTTCCCTTTTAATAATTGCTAAAAAATGGGAGGTTGGAAAATTATTTTCTAATTTTTTAAGGTATAAATTATTTTTTTGGGGATCTAATTTATAGAGGATAAAATATATTTCTGGCGCAAAAGAAGAATTGATGTTTTTAGTTATCATTTCCTCTAAAATATCTTGAGTAAATTTAGGGATAGATAAATTTTCAAAACTATATTTTCCAAGTAGAAATTGGGATTTTTCTTTTTGTATTTCCAATTCTAACCTTTCTATATCATCCTTTGGAATGTTTTTCTTCCATTCATCAAAATTTATTTTACTGGATTGATTTTTATTAGCATCTTCCAATTTTGGTTTTTGGTTATTTCCAATCAAACTTTCTATCCCCACAAATTTCTGATTGTCGGTAAAGCTCTGTTGTACTTTATATTTCCTGTTCCAAAAATCTTCTAAAGGTCTATCTCCATATTTTTGTTTGAAATTTATCGAACCTTGTAACCTAAGTTGGTCATTATAAAAATAAAAAGCTTGTTGTTGACTGGAGGGAGGCCTTCTGGTAAATACTGCCAATTCTATCTTTTCTTTTGGTTTTTTTAAATTTTCCTTGGTCTGGGAAGAATCTTGTATAGTTTCTTTTAAAAATACTTGATTCAATTCTTCTTCACTTAAATAAGATAGTTTTAAAAGGGAATCAATTAATTCATAATTTTCTAATATTTTGCCAAATTCCTTCCAGTTTTTGTTTGCTAATTGTGCTTTCTGAAAATTATTACTTGTATTTAGAATGAAACGTGATGCACTATCATAATAGGCAATGGCTTTGTGATAATTTCCTATTTTTTTTGCTTGCGTCTCGGCAATTTGATAATATAAATCCCCACTATTAGGATTATTTTGGGTGCCTTTAGACCAATTTTTTTCTGCATTTTTATAATCTCCTCTGGCAGCATAAATTTGTCCGATAGTACCATAAATTTTACCGAATTTATCCTCGTATTTGGTTTCTTTTAATAATTTTTCCAAGGTGGGGATATCTTCTTTGATTTGGTAAATGATTAATTCTGACTCAAATTTAATATCGGGGTCTGAGCTATATTTGCCTGTCATTTCTAGATATTTTATGGCTAAATTATTATTTCCATTAAAATAATAATCTTGTGCTAGAATAAAACTTAATCTTGCCTTTTCTTCCTTATCTTTTGAGATTTTAATGGCCTCGGATAATAAAGGTACCAAATCATTCGAATTCCTAGTTTCTTGGTATTCATTAGCCAGATAAAGGTATAATTCCTTTTTTTGATAATCTTTTAGTTTAAATTCCAATAAAAACTCTTTCACTCTTTCTGCTTCTCTATCTTCCTTAATTTTTCGATATAATTCATAAAGTTTTAATAAAGAATTTACCTGTAATTCTGGATCATCACTGATAGCATTAACATATTTAAAGGTTTCAATAGCATTCTCGTAATCTCCCTGATAAATTCTTGCTTTTCCAATAAGGAAATAGGCATCATCTAAGTATTCAGAATTTGCATGCCTTTGAATAATTAAAGAGGCTTTGTAAATAATTGAATCAATTTTTGATTTATAATTCGTAAATAGGGTTGAATCCAAACCTCGAACGATGGAAACTTCATAACTGAAATTTTCTTTTTGTTTTTCTTGGATATCTTGAAGCATTTCTTTTTCAATTCTTTCTGCCTGCCAAAGGGCATTAAATTTAGAATTGATGTCATGAAATTTTATAGCAGATTTTTTATTGCTAAATTGAGAGCATGAAAAGCTAATCACTACTAAAAAATATAGGGTTAGTTTTCTAAGCATTTTGTTTTGATTAATTGAAAATATTTTAATATTTCAGTAAATTTAATATTTAGATTCGGATTTTTATGAATCCATACCAAAGGTTTATTGGAATTGCCTTTCAAATGCTAAGCACAGTGTTGGCTGGAGTACTATTGGGTATTTATCTAGATGACTATTTCAAGAACGAAAAAAGAATATTAACTATTGTTTGTTCATTATCAGCGGTTCTTTTTTCTTTAATTTGGGTGATAAGAAATATTCCGAAAGAATAAATAAAATGCAGGATAGAGATAGAAATATTTTAATTGTTTTGGTTTTGGTAGGGATTTTATTCCTTAGCAGAATTTTTTATTTGCAGGTTATTGATGATTCCTATAAACTAGCAGCTGAAAACAATGCAATTCGTAAAAAGGTTCAGATCCCATTAAGGGGAGAAATTTATGATCGAAATGGAAAGTTAATTGTATATAATACTCCCATTTATGATTTGATGGTTGTTCCAGGAAAGGTTTCTAAAATTGATACTCAGGCTTTTTGTGATATTTTTCAATTGGATATCAATGATTTCAGAAAAAAATTTCTTCAAGCAAAAAAATATTCAAGGTTTAGGCCTTCGTCATTTTTAAAAAATTTATCAAAGGAAGAATTCGCCCTTGCCCAGGATAGAATGCAAGAATTTAAAGGTTTTTATTTTGTTCCTAATGCTTTTCGAACCTATCAGCATAAAGGCCTTTCTAATGCCCTCGGTTATGTAGCTGAAATTAGTCCAAACGCTCTTGAAAATCAGAGGGAAGATTATTATTCTCAGGGAGATTATATTGGAGTCTCGGGTATAGAATCTTTTTATGAGGAAGATTTACGGGGGAAAAGAGGGGTGAAATATGTTATGGTAAACAGTAATGGAGTTGAAAAAGGTGATTTTAAAAATGGACAACTAAATGAAAAGCCATTAGCAGGAGAAACCCTCATTTCTTCCATTGATATTCAATTACAAGATTATGCAGATAGTCTTATGAGAAATAAGGTAGGTTCAATAGTAGCCATTGAACCCTCTACCGGAGAAATTTTGGCCATGGTTTCAGCGCCTTCCTATGATCCTGAACTTCTTGCTGGAAAGAATTTTTCAAAATATTATGGTCAATTAGCCCTTGATCCTGCACACCCTTTAATCAATCGCCCACCCTCCGCTTATTATCGTCCTGGTTCTACCTTTAAAATTGTTCAAGCTTTGGTGGGTTTACAAATGGGATTTTTAACGCCTTCTACCGTTTACGGCCATGCAAATTGTCCTATGAAATGTCATGGACATGCCTCACCAACCAATGATTTGGCCCATGCGATCCAATATTCCTGTAATCCATATTTTTATCATGCTTTTCGAAACATGATTTATTCAGATACCCATGGTGATCAATATCAAAGGACTGTTCAGGGGTTAACCCGCTGGAATAAAGCAGTGGAAAAGTTTGGATTCGGCAGAAAATTAGGTTTGGATTTAGGAAATGAAAAGAAAGGGTTATTGCCGGATGCGAATTATTATGATCGGGTATATAAAGGGCCAGGGAATTGGAAATTTTCCAATATTTACTCTTTATCAATTGGAGAGGGGGAATTAATAATAAATCCTGTTAAAATAGCCAATTTAGCTGCAATAGTTGCCAATAAAGGTTGGTATATTCCTCCACATTTAATTAAAGGTATTGGAGAGGATAAACATCTAGATAAATATTATTCTACTAAAATACCAGTTGGCGTGGATGAAAAGCATTTTCAAGTGGTAATTGATGGTATGCAAGCAGCAGTGGAGGCTGGAACGGTAAATGGAGATTCCCATATTCCAGGGATTACAATTTGTGGAAAAACAGGAACTTCTCAGAATGCAAAAGGGAGAGATCATGCAATTTTTATGGCTTTTGCCCCTAGAGAAAACCCTAAAATTGCTATTGCAGTATTTGTTGAGAATGGGGGTTTCGGAGGGAGTTCATCCGCACCTATTGCCTCCTTAATCATGGAAAAATATTTAAAAGGAAAGGTTGAAAGAAAGAATATTGAAGAGAAATATTTAAATATGAATTATAGCCAATATACAAACTATGAATAATTCAAATCGTATAATAGATAATATTGATTGGATTCTTGTAGGGCTATACCTGACCTTTATTTTATTTGGTTGGATGAATATTTTTTCCGCTATTTATAGTCCAGATTTGAATTTGGATTTTTTCAATCCCAGTTTTTATGATACCAACCCTGGTAAACAATTAATTTGGATAGGGACATCCTTGATTTTAATTATCCTAATTCTCATTGTCGACTATCGAATTTTTGAAACATTCGCTCCTATTATCTATATAATTTTAATTGGATTTTTAATTATTGTTCCTTTTTTAGGGGTGACGGTAAACGGTAGCCATTCTTGGTTTAAAATAGGTTCTTTTACCTTACAACCTGCTGAATTTGCCAAAACAGCTACTTCCTTATTATTGGCAAAATATTTATCTGGCCCCAATATTTCATTGGTTAAATGGTCAAACTTGAAATGGGTCGCGGCCATTATTTTATTTCCCATGATTTTGATTATTGCATCAAATGAGACGGGCTCTGCCTTGGTTTTTGGCTCTTTTATCCTTGTTTTATACAAAGAAGGTTTGCCGGGTATTTATCCTTCAATTATTTTAGGGTTGGTCGTAATTTTACTCTTAGCTCTTTTAGTGGATACCCTTACGGTATTTTATTCCTTATTGGTAATCAGCCTAATTTATTTAATTCTTCAACCTATTTATGTTCTTAGGAAAATTTCGACCTATGTCAAAATAGGTTCAATCATTGGTTTGGTTTTAATAATGACTACTTCCGTAGATTTTTTAGTGAACCAAGTGCTTCAAGAACATCAGCGAAATAGGATTAAAGTATTATTAAATCCAAATTTTGATAAAAGAGGATTGGGCTATCAAGTCACACAGTCTAAAATTGCCATAGGATCCGGTGGTTTCTTTGGGAAAGGTTATTTAAATGGTACGCAAACAAAATTTGATTTCGTGCCAGAACAAAGTACCGACTTTATCTTTTGTACCATTGGTGAGGAATTTGGTTTTCTGGGTGTCTTCGCTCTAATATTTTTTTATATTTTCTTTATTTGGCGAATATTTTACAAAGCCAATCTTCAAAAAATTAAATTCGCTAGAATATATGGATATTGTATAGGGGGAATTTTATTTTTTCACTTTTTTGTAAATATAGGGATGACAATCGGTTTGGTGCCAATAATGGGAATTCCCTTGCCTTTTTATAGTTATGGAGGATCTTCCCTTTGGTCTTTTTCAATTTTATTATTCATTTTTATAAAATTAGATTCAGAGAAAAATAACGTATTATATCATATCTAAAACTACTAAGCCAGATGAATGAAAATTTAATAAATTCCTCCTTTAAATCTAAACTATTAATTTTTGTTGCTGCCCTCGGATATTTTGTGGATGTATATGATTTAATCGTCTTTTCTGTAATACGTACAGATTCTTTGCGAAGTTTAGGTTTTGAGGGCGATGAGCTTATTACCATTGGTATTCGTTTAATGAATTTCCAAATGGTTGGGTTATTAGTAGGAGGTATTCTTTGGGGAGTTCTTGGGGATAAAAAAGGGAGAGTTTCTGTTTTGTTTGGCTCAATATTAGTTTATTCAGGAGCGAATTTTATCAATGGATTTATCGATAATATTCATCTTTATTCTGCATTGCGATTTATTGCTGGTATCGGATTGGCCGGGGAGCTAGGCGCTGGTATTACACTTGTGAATGAAAATTTATCACCTCAGAAAAGAGGATATGGGACCTTATTAATTGCAGGAGTGGGCGCCATGGGTGCCATGTTTGCTCAATTTATAGCCAACCTTTCCTCCGATCCAGAATGGTGGAGAATGAGTTTTAAAATCGGCGGTGCTCTGGGTATTTTATTATTGTTAGTTCGATTAGGCGC
>JBJOIA010000305.1:0-10135 GCA_046047395.1 Bacteroidota bacterium
AGATAGAAGTTCTAAATAGAAAAGCATCTTTTGAATACCATTTCTTAGAAGTATTTACAGCAGGTCTTGTACTTACCGGTACAGAAATTAAATCAATCCGTACCGGTAAAATAAATATTACCGATGCATATTGTGCTTTTTTTCAAGACGAACTCTTCGTTCGAAATATGCATATCTCTCCCTATGCCTTAGGTACCCATTACAACCACGAACCCCTAAGAGATAGAAAACTTTTATTATCTAAAAGAGAGTTAAGAAAACTGCAAAAGGAATTAAAAAACGTAGGACTTACTATCATTCCTACTAAATTATTTATTTCCGATAAAGGTATAGCCAAACTCAATATCGCTTTAGCAAAAGGTAAAAAACTTTACGATAAAAGAGAAGATATAAAAGCCAGAGATTTAAGTCGGGAATAGTGAATAGTGAAGAGGAAAAGTGAATAGTGAATAGTGAATAGTTCGTAACTCGTATTTCGTAGCTCGTAACTCGTAGTTCCTTAGCTACGTAGTTTTTTGACTAATTTTACGGCCAGCATAATTATTATCCCAAAAAGGATGAAACCGCCTATGGAATAAAGTAATCCGCTTGTTTTCTTTTGTACTACCAAAAATACAACTCCTACAAGTAAGATGGTTGCAATTTCATTGAATAGACGTAAAAATGAACCTGAGTAAATAAAATTTCCTTTTCGAAATTCAAGGATAATATATCTACAATAGAAATGATAAATCGTAATAATAAGCACAAAGCCTAATTTCACATGCAACCAAATTTGTTGTTCAAAATCATCTAGCCATCCTAGATAAATTAAACTTAGTCCTGTTATCCAAGTAAGGAACATTGCAGGTATCATTATAGCAATGAATAGAATTTTTTCCATCTTTTCAAATTGCTTAGATAGGATTTCTTTTTCCTTAGAATCTTTTTCTTGAGCTTCAGAATGGTATACCAATAGTCGCGGAAGGTAGAATAGTCCTGCAAACCAACTTACTACAAAAATAATATGTAAAGCCTTGACTATATTATAGTCCATTATTGATAACGTTTAAATAAACTTTTAATTTTCATTGAAATTACTCCAAAAATAGCCTCTTTAAATACATTGGCCGACATTTTACTTGTACCTTTTGTTCGATCCGTAAATATTATAGGAATTTCTAATAAATGAAAACCATATTTCCAACTAGAGAATTTCATTTCAATTTGAAAAGCATAGCCAACAAAACTAATTTCTTCAAATGGTAATTTTTCCAAAACTTTCCTTGAATAACAAATAAACCCTGCAGTAACATCCCTTACGGGTATCCCTGTAATAAAACGGACATATACTCCAGCAAAAAAAGACATTAGAATTCTGCTTAAGGGCCAATTAACTACATTAACTCCTATTATATATCGGGAGCCAATACAAATATCGGCCCTTCCTTCTTCACATTCTTTTGATAATTTTATTAAATCATCTGGATTATGAGAAAAATCACAATCCATTTCAAAAATTAAATCATAATCACTTTCCAATGCAAATTTAAAACCAGCGATATAAGCAGTACCTAGACCCATTTTGCCAGGACGTTCAATTAAAAATACTCTATTTTTATTTTTGGTTTGAAACTTCTTGACAATATCTGCGGTGCCATCTGGGGAATTATCATCCACTATTAGGATGTCAAATTCAGGATCTAATGAAAGGACTTTTTCGAGCATATCAGAAATATTCTCTTTTTCATTATAAGTTGGAATAATTACGAGTCTTTTCATTTTAAAATACAGTCCTAATCAAAATTAGGTTAAAAATTCTTTAGAAAAAAATAAATTAAATATCTTTGCAGTGGTTAAAGGTGTCTATTTCAATTTCTTTGAAAATGACTTAATAGGGAATTTGGTGTAAATCCAAAGCTGTCCTCGCAACTGTAATGTTCTAAAATGCTTTTCAACTCATGCCACTGAATTTTCGGGAAGGCAGAAAAGAAATGGGACAAAGTCAGGAGACCTGCCTTTTTCAAATCTTACTTTTAGAATTACGATGGATGATTCTCCAAGCGAGCACGAATATTTTTATTTTTTATTTATGAAAAAAACAATGAGAGAAGTAGGACTATTCCTATTGGTTGTCCTATTTATTCAATCGAATGCTTTGCTTGGGCAAAATGAAGTAGAATTAAATGAAGTGAGCGTTTCTGCGCCAAAATTCTTGTCGAAATTATCTTCCACTGGAAAAGTTGTAGACATTATTGATAGTGTTAAAATTCATCAAAATTTTGGTAAAAATATCGGAGAATTATTGGCACAGGAGGCAAGTATTGTTGTAAATGGTGCTAGGTCAAACCCCGGTACTAATCAAGAATTATACCTGAGAGGAGGAAATACGGGACAAGTTTTAGTAATGATTGATGGATTTCCATTGAATGATCCTTCGCAAATTACCCAGGTATTCGATTGGAATTTGATAGATCTTAGAAGTTTGGAAAGGATTGAAATAATTCGAGGAGGACTTTCTTCCCTCTATGGTTCAGATGCTATGCTGGGGGTCATCAATTTAGTAAGTCTAAAATCAACAGGTTCTAAATTCGAGGGAGATATCAACTTAAATGCTGGTTCTTTTAATACCTTTTCTCCTAATTTAAGATTGAATGGAAATCAAGGTAAATTGAATTGGATGTTGAAATATAATAGACTTCAGTCTAATGGAATAAGTTCAGCAAATATTAAAAATGGAGAAAAGGATTCTTTTGTTCAGGAAAATATTCGGTTTTCTATTCAAAGAGATTTTAAGAAAATCGGTTATTTAGAATTTTATGGGGTTATTTCTGGTAATAATATTGAATTAGATTCAGGGCCTTATTTGGATGAATCAGATTATTCTAGTCATACAGATCATCGTTCAGCTAGAATTTTATGGACGAAAGATTATAACAAAATTCGTTGGCAACAAAAGTATTTTAATAATCGTACGGCTAGGGTATTTTTAAATGATTCTTTAGAAATATTGCCATCTGCCTACTCAAACTATTATCGTGCAGATTATATTGGCTGGTCAAGTGGATATGAAAATTTTATTAAAATAAATGAATTATCAGGTTGGGAAGCAATAATTGGTTTTGAATATCGCTCTCAAAAAACAGAACAATCAGACATTTCATTGGGTGATGGCTGGCTTTATTCGAGTCCAGAAATTGATCCTAGTTTGGCTCGACAAAAATTATTCGCTTTATATGGGGCATATGAGAAGGATTGGGATGATTTTGGTGGTATTGAATTTGCAGTTAGAGGAAATTATAATTCTAATTTCGGGCAATTTATTACTTACAGTCTAAATCCTTATTATCGAATTAATTCTGAGGCTAAGTTGTTTTTGAATTATTATACAGGATTTAAAGTACCTTCCTTATACCAATTATTTAGTCCTTATGGAAATTTAAAACTAATTCCAGAGCGATCAAATAATTTAGAATTTGGTTTAAAGCAGGAATTTGATGAAGGAAGATTACAATTAGTTTATTTTAATAATTTTTCTAAAAATGGAGTAGTATTTACTTCCTTGGCTGATTTTCCTTTTGGGAAATATGAAAATTTTCAATCTCAAAAAATTCAAGGAGTAGAATTGAATTTTGATTATCAATTTCAAAAAATTGGTATACAGACTAATTTTTCCTATTTGAAGGGAAAAACGAGAGTAAATGATTTAGAGGAGGAAAGGAATATTTTATATCGAAGACCAAATTTTAAATTTAGTTTAGGATTTAATTATCCGATTTTGGAAAAATTAAATTTAAATTTAGGGTATAATTATTTATCTAAAAGAATAGATGCTTATTATAATGAGCAAACTTATTCTGTAGAGGATGTTAATTTAGGATCTTATGGACTAGTTGATTTAAATTTGAATTTTAAATTGAATTCAAAATGGGATATAGCAGTTATGGGGAGAAATATTTTGAATAAAAAATATGAGGAGAGTTATGGATATTCAACTCTCCCCATAAATATTCAAATGAACATCGGTTTCAAGTTTTAGCTACCAAGTTTGTCCATTAATTTTTCGGAGATACCTACGCCGGAGAAGCCGCCGTCGTGGAACAGATTTTGCATAGTTACTTTTTTCGTAAGGTCGGAGAAAAGTGTGATTACATAATCTGCGCAATCGTCTGCGGTTGCGTTTCCAAGAGGAGCCATAGCTTCAGCATAATCATAGAATGCATTAAAGCCACTAATTCCAGTTCCAGCGGTTGTTTTAGTAGGGGATTGAGAAACGGTATTAATTCTAACACCTTTCTTTTTACCATATTGGTAACCAAAACTTCTAGCGATAGATTCTAGCATTGCTTTTGCCTGAGCCATATCTGTATAATCTGGGAAGGAACGTTGAGCTGCAATATAAGAAAGGGCTACTACTGAACCATTATCTGCAATTGCGTCTTTTTTCATAGCCACTTGAAGCATTTTATGAAAGGAAAGAGCGGATACGTCTAAAGATTTCATGAACCAATCATAATTTAAATCATCGTATTCTTTACCTTTTCTAATATTGGTAGACATTCCTATTGAGTGAAGCACGAAATCGATTTTTCCTCCAAGGAAATCCATTGATTCTTCGTATAAATTTTCTAAATCTTCTAAGGAAGTGGCATCAGCGCCGATTACTTTTGCATTTGTTTTTTCTGCAAGGTTATTAATTTCGCCCATTCTCATGGCGATCGGAGCATTTGTTAAAGTAAATTGAGCGCCTTCTTCATAGGCTCTTTCTGCAATTTTCCAAGCGATTGAATTTGGATCAAGGGCGCCAGATATAATACCTTTTTTCCCTTTTAATAAATTGTAAGACATAAATTTCTTGAAAATGTTTATAATACAAAGGGTAAAATTACAGTTTTTTAATCAATAAATTATCAAACATCTTATTTTATCAAACAGTTTTCGTTAAAACTTGGAATATTAAGCTTTTTTTATTATTTTTGTGCAGATTTTAAGAAAAGAAGAGGGGCTCAAATCCCTCTTTTTGTTTATAGTCCAAAAATTATATGAATTTAGATCAACAAATTAAAGATTGGGTAGAGAAAGAAATAAATGGGAAGGACATTTTCTTTGTAGATTTAGAGGTAAAGCCTGGATTCAAGCGATTGGAAATTTCGTTGTTATTAGATACAATGGAGGGTATTCAGATTGAGGATTGTGCTAAGGTTAGCAGAGGCCTTTCTAATTGGATTGAGGAAAATAATCTAATTGCCGAAGCATATAACTTAGAGGTGTCTTCCCCAGGAATAGATAAACCCTTAAAATATGATTGGCAGTTTGTTAAAAACAAAGGGAGGAAAATAAAGATTTGGATGAAGGAGGAGGAGAATATGGAGGGCGAATTAGAGGGTAAGGAGGGGGAAGAGATAATCTTTTTTAAGGAGAAGAGACATAAACATTTAGTAAAAAAAGAAAAGGAGGCCACAAGGGTTTCTTTGGATAAAATTGATAAAATAAAAGTTCAAGTTTCATTTTAAAATGCAGTTATAATGAACAGTGCTGATTTGATTTCCTCATTTGCAGATTTTGCTAGGGAAAAGAACATTGATAAGCCGACGATGATTTCGGTATTAGAAGAAGTATTTAGAACGATGATCCGTAAAAAATATGGGTCTGATGAAAACTTCAATGTTATTGTGAATCCTGAGAGTGGGGATTTAGAAATGTGGAGAATTCGTGAGATTGTTGACGATAATTCCGAGGATATTTGGGATTTTGATAAGATTCCATTAGCGGAGGCGAAGGAAATAGAGCCTGACTTTGAGATAGGTGAGGAGGTTGCTGAATTAATTGGATTAGAGGTTTTTGGTAGAAGGGTAGTACAGACAGCTAGACAAACTTTGATTCAAAAAATAAAAGATTTAGAAAAGGAGTCTTTATATGATAGATATAAAGATCTTGTAGGAGAATTGGTTAGTGGTGAGGTATATCAAATTTTGGGAAGAGAATTAATAATTATTGATTCTGATGATAATGAGGTAACTTTACCAAAGACTGAAATGATTTCAAAGGATCGTTATAAAAAAGGAGATTCTATTCGCTGTGTAATTCACAAGGTAGAAATGAATAATGGAACACCTAGAATCATAATGTCTAGAACTTCTCCGGTATTCCTTGAGAGATTATTTGAACAAGAAATTCCTGAAATTTATGATGGAACAATCACTATTCGCAAGATAGTAAGAGAACCAGGGGAAAGAGCTAAGGTAGCAGTGGAATCTTTCGATGATCGTATTGATCCAGTTGGAGCATGTGTTGGAATGAAGGGGTCCAGAATTCATGGAATTGTGAGAGAATTACAAAATGAAAATATTGACGTAATTAATTATACAGATAATTTAGAATTATTAGTGGCTAGAACTTTGAGTCCTGCTAAGCTTAATTCTATGAAAATAGATAATGAAAGAAAGAGAATATCCGTATATTTAAATTCTGATCAGGTATCTATGGCAATTGGTAGAGGAGGGCAAAATATTAAATTAGCTGGAAAATTAGTTGGTTATGAAATAGATGTCTTTAGAGATCTTCCGAAAGATGAGATGGATGATGAGGATGTGGAATTAGTAGAATTCTCTGATGATATTGAGGATTGGATTTTAGAGGAGTTACATAAAATTGGTTTGGATACGGCAAAACAAGTTTTAGCATTATCGAAGGAAGAATTAGAAAGAAGAACAGAACTTGAATTAGAAACGATAGAAGAAATTTTAGAGATTTTACGTTCTGAGTTTGAATAAAAAAAATTGATTAAATAAGTTATGGCAGAAGAAAAAACAATGAGATTAAGTCAAGTAGCAAGGCAAATTAATGTTGGTTTGAATACGATTATTCAATACCTAGCAGGTGTCGGGCATAAGGTTGACAATAATCCGAATGCCAAGTTGAATTTTGAGCAGTTGAAACTTATTGCTGAGGAATTTGATGCCCCTACATTAGTGGAGGTTAAGGAAAGTCCTTCTGCTGTAGTTGAAAAACCAGAGGAAAAGCCAAAGGTTGATCCAGACTTATTTATTGAAGAAGAAGATGAAGAGGAAGAGGTTAAGGAAAAGCCAGTTCAAAAACAACCTGAGGAAAGCCCGAAGACCGGAGGATTAAAGGTTTTAGGAAAGATTGAATTGGATGCCAAGGGTAATCCAGTTAGGCCTAAGCCTGAGCCCAAGCCAGAGATTCAGCCTGATCCAATCATTGAGCCGAAAGAAGAGCCAAAGCAGGAGAGTGTCAAGGAGGAAATAAAGGATGAAATAGTAGGAGAAGCTAAACAGGAGGAGGTTGAACAAATTGAAACAGAAACTCAAGAAAAAGAGGAAAACAAAGAAACTCCAGAAGTTCATGCAATTGAGGAAACAATTGAAAAAATTGAAGCAAAGCGTAAGACTTTGAAAGGTCTTACTGTTTTAGGAAAAATTGATTTACCAACACCTACAGAAAGATCTTCCAATGATAAAAAGCATAAGCGGAAAAGAATTGCGAAGGATGAAAAGAAAGGAGCAGGGGCAGAAGATGATAGGAGAGGAGGAAATAAATTTAATGGAAATAATAAAGGTCCTAAAAAAGGTGCTAAACCAGTAAATCAAAAGGAGGAATTATCTGAAAAGGATATTCAAGACCAGATTAAGGTTACCATGGCCAAATTACAGGCAAGTGGTACTAAGCAGAATTTTGGTGCTGATAAAAGAAGAGAAAGAAGAAAAGAGAGAATGGAGGCTGAGGAGCAAAGACAAGCTGCTGAGCAGGAGGAATCAAAGATTTTAAAGGTAACTGAATTTATTTCAGCAAGTGACTTAGCTTCTTTAATGGATGTGTCTGTCAATGAAGTAATTTCCGTATGTATGAGTTTAGGAATGTTCGTTTCTATAAATCAGCGTCTAGATGCGGAGGCCATTACATTTATTGCAGATGAATTTAATTATGAAGTAAGTTTTGTTTCAGCTGAAGAGGAAATTGAAGCTGTTGAAGAAGTAGTTGAAGATAATGAAGAAGATTTGATTGAAAGAGCACCTATTGTAACAATAATGGGACACGTTGATCATGGTAAAACTTCCTTATTAGATTATATTAGAAGAGCAAAAGTAGCATCAGGAGAGGCTGGAGGAATTACCCAGCATATTGGTGCATATTCTGTTCAAACGGATTCAGGAAAGAAAATAACCTTCTTGGATACGCCTGGGCACGAAGCCTTTACTGCCATGAGAGCAAGAGGGGCCAAAATAACGGACGTTGCCATTATTGTAATTGCAGCAGATGATAGTGTGATGCCACAAACAAAAGAGGCGATAAATCACGCTCAAGTGGCAGGAGTGCCAATTGTTTTTGCTTTTTCTAAAGTGGATAAAGAAGGTGCTAATACGGATAAAGTAAGGGAAGAATTAGCTACAATGAATATGCTAGTGGAAGAATGGGGTGGAAAATATCAAACTCAAGAAATTTCCTCTAAAACTGGATTAGGTATTAATGAATTACTTGATAAAGTATTATTGGAAGCAGAATTATTAGAATTAAAAGCCAATCCAAACAAAAAGGCTGTAGGAACAGTTATTGAGGCTGAATTAGATAAGGGAAGGGGTTATGTAACTACATTATTGATCCAAGCTGGTACTTTGAAGGTTGGAGATATGATGCTTGCAGGAGATAATTTTGGAAGGGTAAAGGCAATGTTTGATCATACAGGATCTAAAGTATCCAAGGCTGGTCCTTCTACACCTGTTCAAGTATTAGGATTGAATGGGGCGCCTCAAGCAGGAGATAAATTATTAAGTTTAGAAAATGAACGTGAGGCTAAAGAAATTGCCAATAAACGTGAACAAATTTTAAGAGAACAATCGCTTAGAACAAGAAAGCATATTACCTTAGAGGAAATTGGAAGAAGAAAAGCCATTGGTACCTTTAAAGAATTAAATGTAATTGTAAAAGGTGATGTGGATGGTTCAGTTGAAGCTATTTCAGATTCATTATTGAAATTATCTACTGAAGAAGTTCAAATTAGAATTATTCATAAAGGAGTGGGACAGGTATCTGAGTCCGATGTTGCATTAGCAAGTACTTCAGATGCAGTAATTATTGCCTTCCAAGTAAGACCTTCGTTAAATGCTAGGAGAATGGCTGAAAATGAGCAGATTGAAATAAGAAATTATTCAATTATTTATCAGGTAATTGAAGACATCAAGGCTGCCATGGAAGGTTTATTAGCTCCTAAATTTGAGGAAGTGGTGACAGGCACGGTAGAGGTAAGAGAGGTGTTTAAAATATCTAAGGTAGGTACTGTTGCAGGTTGTTATGTATTAGAAGGAAATATCAAAAGAACCCATAAGATTAGAGTAATTAGAGAATTCGTTGTAATTCATGACGGAGAAATCTCTGCTCTAAAAAGATTTAAAGATGATGTTCAAGAGGTTAAGTTTGGATATGAATGTGGAATGTCCATCAAAGGTTTCAATGATATTCAAGAAGGAGATACCTTTGAGTGTTATGAAATGAAAGAAATTAAGAGAACTTTAAAATAAGTTCTCTTAATTTAAAGTTTTAAAGAAATCAAATACTTTAAAACTTTTTATCAAAAAGAATCCTGCCGCTAAAATACCTCCAATAAATGTACCAATAATTGAATTTATGGCTTTGGAAGGTCCCGCTTTTTCAATTGGAACTACCACAGGTTCTAATACTTGAATTACTGGATTTGCTTTTTCTAATTGCAATTCTGCTTGCGCTTTTTGAGTGCTCAATGCTGAATAAAGATTATAGGCAATATTTAATTCGTCATTTAACCTTCTTTCTCTGTCTTTAATAGCATTGGAATATATATCTGCATTTCCATCCTGAAAGGAAGATAATGCTTTTAATGCTGAATTATATTTGACTTCCGCTTCTTTATATTGAGAATCTAAATATTCTAATTCTTTTTTCTGCTTTTCAGTGCGGTAATTCTGTATAAAATCAGATAAATAATTTTTTGAAAATTCAGTAATTTCTGCTGCTCCTACAGGATCGGTCAAGGTGACATTAATTGATATTATTCCTGATTTCTTATCTAAACTTGTTGAAATTTTGGAACTAATTGTTTTCAATAATGAACTTTCTTCTAAATCTGAAAGTATTAAATTTTTTGTATTTTTTATTACTTCCT
>JBJOIA010000306.1:0-3461 GCA_046047395.1 Bacteroidota bacterium
TTGTTAATGTTGCCTGGGTGGTGGAACTGGTAGACACGCAGGACTTAAAATCCTGTGAGCCGAAACGCTCGTGCGGGTTCGATTCCCGCCCCAGGTACTGGCAATTAAAAGGAGACAGAAAGGTCTCCTTTTTTATTTTACCTCCATAGCATCTTAATTATCCTTTGATTTTTCTTGAAATCCTTTGGAATAATTTCTAAAATCTCTTTTTTCAAAACTTCCAATAAACCCTCTTTCGCAAATCCCCTATGGACAGCCAAACAAACCTCTCTAATCGGTTTTGGCTCCACAAATGGAATAATATTAGATTCATCTTTTTTATCTTTCGCCAATTCTGGAATCAAAGTAAAACCCCCATAATTATCCACCATTTTTTTTAAAGTTTCAATTGAACCACTTTGAAAGGCTATATTTTTTGTGTTAGACTTTACCGAATCACAAATATTTAAAACCTGATTTCTAAAACAATGTCCTGAATTTAATAACCATAAACCTTCCCTTTTTTCTATATCTTTTGATTCTACATGACTTAATCCTTTTAATTCTTCAATGTTTCCATAATAGAGAAATGGCTCATTGTAAAGTAGAATTTCCTTAATTACAGGCTCCTCTATCGGTGCAACTAATATTCCAATATCAATATCACCTTTTTTAAGAGATTCTATAATATTTTCAGATTGCATTTCATTAATATCTAAATGCGTATTCGGATAATTTTTTATAAAAGAACCAATGAATTTTGGAACGATATAAGGACTAATCGTTGGAATAATTCCTATTTTAAAGGTTCCTTCAATCGAATCCTTTTCATGATTCATGATGTCTTTTAAAAGATTTACTTCATTTATTATTTGTTTTGCTTTAGATATAATCAACTCTCCGGATGTAGTAGGTTTTAAGGGGCTTTTAGAACGATCAAAAATTTGGATTCCAATTTCATCTTCCAATTTTTTCAATTGTAAGGTGATAGTAGGCTGGGTTACATCACATTTTTCCGCTGCTGTTACATAATGCCTATACTTATCTAAGGCAATTACATATTCTAATTGTTGAATAGTCATATTATCAAAATTTATATAAATATAGGAAATATAAATTTGAATTATAAACAACTTACCATTAAATTTGGTTCTAATTATACCTAATTCAATAAATAAAATTTTAAAATTTAAAAAGAGTAAAATTCATTATGGAAAATTCACACGAACACAACGGAATGGGAGATATCTCAAAATGTCCGTTTCACAATGGAACTATGACAACGCAAGCAGCGGGTGGCGGAACATCAAACCGTGATTGGTGGCCGAATGCATTAAAAGTAAACATACTTCGTCAACATTCTTCTTTATCAAATCCAATGGATCCTGATTTTAATTATGCAGAAGAGTTTAAAAAACTAGACTTGAAAGCAGTAAAAGAAGATTTATACAAAATGATGACCGATTCTCAGGAATGGTGGCCAGCAGATTATGGTCATTACGGTCCTTTCCTAATTCGTATGGCATGGCATAGTGCTGGAACCTACCGTGTAACTGACGGCCGTGGGGGAGGAGGAGCTGGTCAGCAACGTTTTGCACCATTGAATTCTTGGCCAGATAATACCAATTTAGATAAAGCAAGATTATTGCTTTGGCCAATCAAACAAAAATATGGAAACAAACTTTCTTGGGCTGACTTAATGATTTTAGCAGGTAACTGCGCATTGGAATCTATGGGATTCAAGACTTTCGGTTTTGCAGGTGGTAGAGCAGATGTTTTTGAGCCAGAGGAAGATGTATATTGGGGATCTGAAACAGAATGGTTAGGAGATAAGAGATATACAGGAGAAAGAGATTTAGAAAATCCTCTAGGAGCCGTTCAGATGGGATTAATTTATGTAAATCCTGAAGGACCAAATGGTAAACCTGATCCTGTAGCAGCTGCTGTGGATATCCGTGAAACATTCGGTAGAATGGCAATGAATGATGAAGAAACCGTAGCTTTGATTGCAGGTGGACATACCTTTGGAAAAACACACGGAGCTGCAGATCCATCAAAATATGTTGAAAGAGAACCAGCGGCAGCAGGTATTGAAATGCAATCAATGGGTTGGAAAAATAATTATGGTAAAGGGCATGGAAATGATACCATTACCTCTGGTTTAGAAGGGGCGTGGACAACTACTCCTACTAAATGGTCGAATAATTATTTCGAAAACTTATTCGGATACGAATGGGAATTAACAAAATCTCCTGCTGGTGCCTATCAATGGAAGCCTGCAAATGGAGTAGCAGATAATACTGTTCCAGATCCAGAGGATGGTACTTTAAAGCATTCTCCAACGATGTTGACAACAGACCTTGCTTTACGCATGGATCCTGCTTATGAAAAAATTTCTCGTAGATTTTACGAAAATCCAGATGAATTTGCAGATGCTTTTGCAAGAGCTTGGTTCAAACTAACGCATAGAGATATGGGGCCAAAGGCCTTATATTTAGGCTCAGAAGTTCCGGCTGAAGAATTAATCTGGCAAGACCCTATTCCTGCAGCAAACTATAAAATGATTGATGCAGCAGACATCAAAGGTTTAAAAGAAAATATCCTAGCATCTGGCTTATCCATTTCTGAATTAGTTTCTACTGCTTGGGCTTCTGCTTCAACATTTAGAAATTCAGATAAAAGAGGTGGAGCAAATGGAGCAAGAATTCGTCTTGAACCACAAAGATCATGGAAAGTAAATAACCCCTCTCAATTAGACAAGGTTTTATCAACTTTAGAATCTATTCAATCTGAATTTAATTCTATCCAAACTGGAGGAAAGCAAGTATCCATGGCCGACCTTATTGTTTTAGGTGGATGTGCGGCTATTGAGAAAGCAGCTAAAGACGAAGGTCATTCTATCGAGGTGCCGTTCACTCCGGGTAGAACTGATGCAAGTCAAGAGCAAACTGATATCGAATCTTTCCAATATTTAAACCCATTGGCAGATGGATTTAGAAATTATGTTTCTGGTGCTTTTGCAGTGAAGGCAGAGGAATTATTAATCGATAAGGCTCAGTTACTTACTCTTACGGCTCCTGAAATGTCTGTTTTATTAGGCGGTATGCGTGTTTTAAATACTAATTTTGATGGTTCAAAACATGGCGTATTTACCAATAAACCAGGGCAATTAACCAATGATTTCTTTGTGAATCTATTAGATTTAGGAATTAAGTGGAGCTCAATAACTAAAAATGATGAAATGTTCGAAGGAACAGAAAGAAAAACCGGACAAATTAAATTTACGGCTTCTCGTGTAGATTTAGTATTAGGTTCAAATTCAGAATTAAGAGCTGTTGCAGAGATTTATGGTCAGTCAGACTCAAGCGAAAAATTTGTTAAAGATTTTGTAAAAGCTTGGGATAAGGTAATGAACTTAGATCGCTTTGATTTAAAATAAATAATATGCAATACCTAAAAGCCCATGGAATCTATTTCATGGG
>JBJOIA010000307.1:0-5785 GCA_046047395.1 Bacteroidota bacterium
GCTTAAATACAAAGAAATAGCCGGTTTCGATATAGAAACCTTAAATGCAAAGAACTAATGAAAAAAATTATTACCTCTATCCTATTTACAATCAATTTTTTCGCCTTCTCCCAAAAAGAAAGTGTATCGCTTTACCCTGGGAAAGCCCCCGGATCAGAAAACTGGGACTGGAATCAGGCAGCGATTGGATTACCGAACGGTCAACGCATATTTTATAATGTTTCCTCCCCTGAATTATGGGTATTTCCCGCACCAAAAGAAAAGGCCAATGGGACATCGGTTATAATTGCGCCTGGAGGAGCCTTTCATATTTTATCGGTAGATAATGAAGGAAAATTTGTAGCAGAAGCTCTGAATAAAGAAGGAATTACGGCAATCGTTTTGAATTATCGGGTGGTGAAATCACAAACCAATAATCCCTTTGCTGAATTAATGCCCTTGATGGCAGATTTTAAGAAACTGGATGAAATCAATGCACCTGTGGTTGAAATGGCTACTCAGGATGGAATAGAAGCCATGAAATGGACAAAGGCGAATGCAGAAAGATTGGGAATTGATCCGAATAAAATAGGATTTATGGGTTTTTCTGCCGGAGGAACCCTAACCATGTCTGTGGCAATGTCTGCCCCAGAAAACCTAAAACCCCATTGGCTAGCCCCTATTTATTTGTATAGACCGGCGGTTATCGGAAATACGGAACCTAATAAAGAAACCCCTATATTCATTGCAGTTGCCAGTGATGATGAATTGAAATTCGTGCCGCATTCTATTTCTTTATACCAAGATTGGTTGAAAAACGGACATGAAGCCGAATTGCATATTTATGAAAAAGGTGGACATGGATTTGGGATAAGTCCGAAAGGAACTTCTTCCGATCAATGGTTCAATGATTTTAAAAATTGGTTGAAAATTAGAAAATTACTTTGATGAAAAGAATTCAATATTTTAAATCTTTATTATGCTTATTTTTTAGTTTGAATCTATTTGCTCAATCTAAAATTGATCATTTTTTTATTGATTCTGAAAATTTAATAAATACAGGAGGAGAGGAAACAAAGAGGTCTGTTTCAGTTTATCTTCCAAAGGGATATGATGAATCAAGGAATAAATACCCTGTTTTATATTTTTTGCATGGATATCAAAACGATGATAAAATTATCAATTATATAAAACCCTTATTAGATAAAGCCATTCAAAAGGGTAAAATTAGACCAATTATTTTGGTTGTATCAGACCAAAAAACCAAATATTTAGGCTCTTTCTATTCAAACTCGCCTTTAATTGGTAATTGGGAGGATTTTACAACCCAAGATTTAATAGAATACACAGATAGCCATTATAGAACTTTGAGTAAAAAAGAATCGAGAGGAATATTCGGGCATTCTATGGGAGGATATGGTGCAATTCAAATTGCTCAAAAACACCCTGATTTATACGCTGCAATGTATGCTTTAAGTCCAGGTTTATTAGCATTTGTAAAAGAATTTGGTCCTAATTCCAATTCCTTCAAAGAAATTCAAAAAATTAAAGCCTATGAGGATTTAATGAAAACCTATTATCCGAAAGTTTTGGCTGCTGTAGGAAGAGCTTGGTCTCCTAATCCCAATAATCCTCCATTTTATTGTGATATGCCATTTACTTATGATGAAGATGGAAATCAAAGGATTAATGAGGAAGTCTTAGAATTATGGCAGGAGAAAATGCCAGTTTATAATGTAGACCAATATGCCAATAATTTAAGAAAATTACGGGCAATTAAATTAGATTGGGGAAGAAATGATGCACCTCGTTTTCCTACACAAATAGGAATGTATTCCCAACGAATAGAAAATTTAGGAATTGAACATTTTGCAGAAGAATATATTGGGGATCATGGAAACAAAGTATATTCGGATGATGGGAGAATATTAAATGAAGTATTTCCTTTTTTCAATGATTATTTAGATTTTGAATAATGTTATCGGTATTTGGATTAATCACCATTCTGAGCTTTTTAATTCTTGTTATTACCAAGAGAATTTCGGTAGTAACAGGCCTAGTGATTATACCGATTATTTTAGGATTATTGGCCGGAATCTCCATTGATGCTTTAGGAAAAATGATGCTGGAGGGCCTTAAGCAAGTGGCACCCACCGGCATAATGTTGGTATTTTCTGTCTTGTATTTTGCCATTATGTTGGAAGTGGGCTTATTTCAACCTATTATTCAATTGATTTTAAAATTAGTAGGTGGAGATCCCTTGAAAATTTTGATAGGAACGGCCATCCTTACCATGTTGGTTCATTTGGATGGAGATGGTACCGCCACTTTTATGATAATTATAACAGCATTTCTTCCACTCTATGAGAAATTAGGAATTAAAAATACGTATTTGGCGGGAATAGTCGCCTTGGCTGTAGGCCCCATTCATTTGGTGCCCTGGTCCGGTACTTCTGCCAGAGCGATTGCCACCCTCCAAGTAGATTCTTCAGAAATTTTCGTTCCGAATTTAATACCCATATTGGGCGGTATCCTTTGGGTATTATTTGTTGCCTATTATTGGGGTAAAAAAGAAAGAATTAGATTAGGAATCAAGGGAAATTTGGAAAATTCAATTCATTTTAATACTAATGAACTAGCCTATAATCGTCCCAAATTAATTGTTTTTAATGCTCTATTAACGATTCTAATTTTATTTTTATTGATAAAAGGATTTTGGCCTACTCCTGTATTATTTGTGGTAGGTTCAATGTTGGCTTTATGGATTAATTTCCCTGACTTAAAAACTCAGTCAGAAGTATTTAAATTGCATGGAACAAGTATTTATTCTGTTTCCTCCATGATATTTGCAGCAGGTATATTTTCAGGAATACTGACAGGCTCTGGAATGATAGAGGCCATGGCGAATGATTTAGTAGCTCTGATTCCCTCTGGGAATGCCCAATATTTGCCCATATTCACGGCTATAACCGCTATGCCAGCAAGTTTATTATTTACTCCTGATGCTTATTATTTTGGACTTGTACCCATATTATCAGAAACAATGACGAATTTAGGTGGGGAGGCAATTCAAATAGGAAGAGCAGCATTATTGGGACAAATGACAGTGGGATTTCCACTTTCTCCATTAACTGCCTCAACCTTTTTATTATTGAGTTTGACAAAAACTGATTTGGGAGAACATCAAAAACAAACCTTTTTTTGGGCTTGGGGAACGAGTATAATCATGACAATTTTAGCAATAATCTTTGGTTCGATATAAAATGAAAAAATACGTCCGAATAGGTTCTGGTGCTGGTTTTTCGGGAGATCGAATCGAACCTGCTATTGAATTAGCTCAAAAGGCGAATTTGGACTATTTAGTATTGGAATGCCTAGCAGAAAGAACCATTGCTTTAGCACAAGAAAGAAAACTAAAAGATTCTAATTTAGGATTCGATCCCTTATTGGAGGAGCGATTAGTACCTTTATTACCTTTAGTAAAGGAAAAAGGATTTAGGATTATCACTAATATGGGAGCAGCCAATCCAATTGCAGCTGCTAAAAAGCTCAAGGAATTAAGTATCCATTTTGGATTAGACCTTAAAATTCTGGCAATTGAAGGAGATGATGTATTGGATTATATTCAATCTAATAAACAAAAAATCGTATTATTTGAAAAGGAAATCAATTTAGTAGATTTAGACCTTGTTTCTGCCAATGCTTATTTAGGAATAGAAGGGATTCTAGAAGGCCTAAAATTAGAGGCTGATATCATTATTACAGGAAGAACAGCAGACCCTTCCCTATTTTTAGCCCCTTTGGTTCATGAATTTAATTGGAATTTAAAGAATTGGGATTTATTAAGTAAAGGAACGGTAATAGGACATTTATTGGAATGTGCAGGACAATTGACGGGAGGATATTTTGCAGATGGAGTGAATAAAAAGGTTCCGAATTTAGTGAAACTCGGATTCCCCTTTGCAGAGGTTGAATCAGACGGAAAAGCTGTATTTAAAAAATTACCTGATTCTGGGGGTATTTTAAATTTGCAAACGGTGAAGGAACAGCTATTATATGAAGTTGTTGATCCTTATCATTATTTAACCCCGGATGTGGATGCAGATTTTACCAGCATCAAAATAGTAGATAGAGGAAATGATACTGTTGAATTAGTGGAGGCCAAAGGAAATGCCCAACCAGAAAATTTAAAGGTCAGTATCGGTTTCCGTGGAGGATATTTAGGAACTGGAGAAATATCCTATGGAGGGCCATATGCTTTAGAATCTGGAAAATTAGCTAAAGACATCCTCGAAAAACGATTTTCAAGTAAATTAAACGATTTTAAGATTGATTTAATCGGCTATAATTCTTTATTTCCGGACAATGAAACAAGTTCAATCCCTTCTGAAATACGATTAAGAGCAGTTGGGAAATCATTTGATAAAAATATAGCAGAATTTATAGGACGAGAAGTAGAGGCTTTGTATACGAATGGACCAGCAGGAGGCGGAGGAGTAACAAAGTCTACGAAAGAGATAATTGGCATAGTATCCTGTTTAATACCAAGGAAGAATATTCAACCTAAAATTACGATATTATGAAATTAGGTGAAATAGCACATTGTAGAGCTGGCGATAAAGGAAATACTTCCACCTTGGCTGTAATACCCTATCAAGTGGAGGATTATGAAATTTTAAAAGAAAAGCTGAGTATAGAGAAAGTTTCGAAGTATTTTAAGGATTATTTTAAGGGTGAAATCAAACGATTTGAGATGGATAATTTATCATCTTTACTATTTGTTTGTGAAAAAGCCTTGGAATCAGGAGTAACAACCTCAAAAAGAATAGATCCGCATGGTAAGTCCTTATCGGCGGTATTTTTAAATATTGAAATTGATTAAAATGAAAGACGTATTTATTTTGGATGCTAAAAGAACAGCCATAGGAACCTTTGGTGGAGCCCTAAATGGATTTTCTGCAACTGATTTAGGAGCAAAGGCCATAGAAGCCATTCTAGCTGGGAATGACCTGATAAAAGATAGAATTGATACCATTTATATGGGGAATGTTTTATCGGCAAATTTGGGACAAGCCCCTGCTAGGATTGCCTCAAAGGCTGCGGGATTACCAGATTCTGTTTGTGCAACTACCATCAATAAGGTTTGTGCATCAGGACTTAAAGCCATTGGAATTTTGTGTCAGGATATTCAGACAGGACAATCCAAATTAGGAATTGCCGGAGGGATGGAATCTATGTCGAATGTGCCTTATTATTTAAATTCCAATCGATTTGGTAAAAAATACGGACATGATATGGTAATTGATGGTTTGATGAAAGATGGATTAACGGATGTGTATCATCAAACAGCCATGGGAATATCCTCCGATTTAACAGCGGATAAATACGGAATGACTCGAGAGGAATTAGATCAATTTTCGATTGAATCCTATACTTATGCCCAGAAAGCCATAAAAAATAAAGAATTTCAAGAGGAAATAGCACCGATAGGTCTACAATCTAGGAAAGGGGAAGTAATCTTTGCAGAGGATGAGCAGGTAGGAAAAGCTAATTTTGAAAAGCTACTTACACTTAAGCCAGCCTTTAATAAAGAGGGAAAATCAACAGCAGGGAATTCCTCAGCACTTTCGGATGGGGGCTCTGCCCTATTATTAGGAACGAAGGAAGAAGCGGAAATATTAGGAATTGAACCCAAGGCAAAAATTCTGGCTTATGCTGAAGCAGAACAAGATCCTCAATATTTTACTACCACTCCTGTTTTAGCAGTGAAAAAGCTATTAGAACAAACAGGTATTAAAATTGAAGA
>JBJOIA010000308.1:0-5567 GCA_046047395.1 Bacteroidota bacterium
ACGTAGCAAACGTTTCCGAAGATTATGTAGGCCAATACTTTAAAATGCTTACAGGAATTAATCCACAAGATTATATCGAATATCAAAGAATGGAAGCTGCCGTAGGCTTATTAAGAACAACCAAGAAATCTATTCGTTTAATTGGACAAGAAGTTGGATACAAGGATACAGCCTATTTCTGCCGACGATTTAAAATGATGTTCGGAATCCCAGCAGGAAAAATGAGAAGAAGAGAATCATTAATGAATATCTAATCTACTTAAGATATTTTAATTTAATTATTTCTTGCTCGCCTAGGTATCTCCAGTGACCCCTCGGTAAATCTTTCTTATTTAAAAATGCAAAAGTGGTACGATCTAATTTCGTAACATCATATCCCACTTTCTCAAAGATTCTACGAACAATTCGGTTTTTACCTGAATGAATCTTTAATCCTACCACATAACGGTCTGGTGTTACAATTGCAATATCATCCACCTTGATAAATCCATCCTCTAATTCCAAGCCCGACTTGATTTTTTCAAAATCGTCATCAGTGATAGGCTTATTTAATTCTGCTTGGTAAATTTTTTCTACTTCATTCGAAGGATGGGTTAACTTATCCGCTAAATCCCCATCATTCGTTAACAATAATAATCCAGTCGTATTTCGATCTAATCTACCAACAGGATAAATTCTGGCATCCGTAGCATTCTTCACCAATTCCATTACTGTCCTCCTTGATTCAGGATCCTCAGTTGTTGTAATAAAATCCTTAGGCTTATTTAATAATATATAAACCATTTTCTCCCTGCTCAATACCTTATTGCCATATTTTACTACATCTCCAGGAGCTACCTGAAATCCCATTTCTGTGACTACCTTATTATTAACACGAATTTCCCCATTTTGGATTAATTTATCCGCATCCCTTCTTGAACAAATCCCTGCATTCGCAATGAAACGATTCAAACGAATATTCTCCGTCTTCCTCTCTTCCTTTTCCATCTTCTTTTGAACTCGAAAAGAAGCCTTAGCCTTTATTTTATCGAAATGATACTTTGGCTCCTCCGATTTTTCATCAAAACGCGTTTTACTCTTGAAAATCTCTTTTCTACTCGTTTTCTTCTTGAAATTACCTTGATTATCTCTCGCAACATTCTTGCCTGAACGTTCGTTATTAGAGTTAGAATTGGAATTGAAACTTCTCTTTTTCATTTTAAGGATTCAACATCACTGCTGTATTTTGATTTTTTCGTATCTTAACGTAAATTATTAAAATCTCTCCACAAAGATAGTGAAATAATTCCTTAATTTATGATTTCAAATATATGATTACATAAATGAATTTACAACTTAGAATTAAATATCGCCTCCGCCCAACTAAAAACCTTATTATAGGAAGTTTAACTGCATTAATTTTTTCTTGCAGCTCCTCCCCAGAAGCTATTCAAAAGAAAACTTTATCCTATTTTGAAAGAGGAGAATTTGAATTGGCTATTCAAGAAAATAAAAAACTTATCTCTGATAATTTTAACCTTGCCCAATCTTCATTTCTTACAGCTGAATCTTACAGACTCTCAAATAGAATTGACCAAGCTATCCCATTCTATGAAATGGCCCTTAAGGCTGGTAATGAAAATCCAATGATTTATTATCATTTAGCAATGGGACATAAATATTTGGGAGAATATGACTCAGAAAAAGAAAACCTTTTGCTTTTTCTAAGCAAAAAACCCATCAGAGATTATGAAATTAGAGCAGAACTTGAATTAGCCAATATTGAAAAAATACCAGAACTTACCTCAAAAGAAAATTTTGTTAAAATTTATTCCCTTAAAGGAAATACCCCAAATGCAGAATTCTCTCCACAATTATTCGAAAATCAATTAATAATTTCCGCTTCAAATAAAAATCAAATCTATAAAAATAATGGACAACCCTTTATCGGCTTGTATAAGGTAAACCTTAAAAGTCCTACAGAAATTGAATCAACCTCTTTATATAGTAATTCAATATTTAAAGAAAATGCAAATGAAGGAACTCCCGCCTTTTCAAAAGACGGAAGGTTTATCATTTTCGCCAGAGGAAATACCGGTCAAAAAGGAGATAATAATGTAAACGTTGATCTCTATATGTCTAGAAATAATGGCTCAGGATGGTCTAATCCTGAAAAATTGGCCATTAGTGACTCATTAGCATGGGATGGCAGCCCATGTTTCTCCTCTGATGGACGAACCTTGTATTTTGCATCTGATCGAAGAGGAGGGAAAGGTGGCCTAGATTTATACAGAGTAACAATGGATAATGCGGGACGATTCGGAAGGCCTATCAATATGGGTTCTCAAATAAATACCCCAGGGGATGAAGTTTTCCCTTTTATTTCCGAAGATGGAAAATTATATTTTTCCTCAAATGGCCATCCAGGCATTGGAGGTTTAGATTTATTTGTGGCCACAAGAAACGGGAATGATATCTTAATTGAACACCTAGGAATACCCATGAATTCTACAGCAGATGATTTCGGATTAGTTGAGTCAGATTCAAATCATGGTTATTTTAGCTCCAACAGAACTGGCGGCGCAGGGGATGATGATATATATTATTATGTTGGGGGAGATAATTTGGAGAGATGGTGGTCCAACGATCCTATTCCAGAACCAGAAATCTCAGATAAAATTGTCAATTATTATTTAATTGCTGATGTGGTAGATACAAAAAACAATCCTATCAATAATGTTGATTATAAAATCAAAAAAAATGGAGAAAATTTCCTAAATAATAAAACCAATAATGATGGTGAGACTAGCAAATTGACCTTAGAGGAAAACGATGAAATCTCCTTTATTTTCGAAAAGAAAAATTATATCACTCAAAGAGCCAATTTTTCAATGGCAGGAAATATAATTCCTGAACAATTATTGAAAAAATCAGTTACAGATACAACATTTAAGTTAAAAGTAATCTTAGATGAGCTGGAAATTGGAAAAGAAATTACAAATATTATTCATCTGAATCCAATTTATTATGATTTAGATAAATCAGATATTCGTCCTGATGCAGCCAGCGAATTAGATAAAATAATCCAGTTTCTTAATGATAATCCACAAATTCAATTAGAACTTGGTTCACATACAGACTCCAGAGCAAGTAATTCTTATAATCTAAGGCTTTCTCAAAGAAGAGCAGATTCGGCAGTAAATTATATTACTTCCAAGGGAATAGATGAAAGTAGAATAATTGGAAAAGGATATGGAGAAACACAATTAATTAATGAATGTAGTAATGGGGTAGATTGCCCTGAAGAAAAACATCAAGAAAACCGTAGAACAGAATTTATCATAACAGATATTATTGAATAATGAACTATTTACTAAAAGGGGGAACAATCGTTAATGAAGGAAAATTAATTTCAACAGATCTATTAATCAAAGATGGATTTATTGAAAAAATTGGAGAAAATTTAACTTTAGAACCAAATACTGAGGAAATAAATTGTGAAGGGAAATATATTTTCCCAGGAATGATTGATGATCAGGTACATTTTAGAGAACCTGGGCTTACCCACAAGGCAAATATTCAGACAGAAGCAATGGCTGCTGTTGCCGGAGGAGTAACATCTTTCATGGAAATGCCCAATACCGTTCCAAATGCCTTAACTCAAGAAATTTTAGAAGATAAATATCAAATTGCCTCAAAATCCTCAGTTGCCAATTACTCCTTTTTCATGGGCGCCAGCAATGATAATATTGAGGAGGTTAAAAAAACATCCCAAACAGATATTTGTGGATTAAAAATATTTATGGGCTCTTCCACAGGTAACATGCTGGTAGACAAAGCAGAAATTTTGGAAAGATTATTTTGTGAAACCAATTTATTGATTGCTACCCATTGTGAAGATGAAGCTACTGTCAGAAGAAATCTAGAACATTACAAAGAATTATATCCAACAAACCCAAACCCAGACCTTCATCCAATTATTCGAAATGTTGAAGCCTGTTATCTATCTTCTTCCAAAGCTGTTGAATTAGCAAAAAAATGTAATGCAAGATTGCATATTCTTCATATTTCTACGGCAGAAGAGTTAGATTTATTTGATAATTCTATTCCTTTAAAAGAAAAGAATATTACCGCAGAGGTTTGCGTGCACCATTTATTTTTCGATGCAAATGACTATAATTCAAAAGGAAATTTAATTAAATGTAATCCAGCAATAAAAGAAGAACGGCATAAAAAAGCAATTCTAAAAGCCTTAAAGGATGATAGGATTGATGTTATTGCAACCGATCACGCACCCCATACCTGGGAAGAAAAACAAAATGACTATTGGTCTGCTCCATCCGGATTACCTCTTGTCCAACATCCTTTATTAATTCTATTCGATTTTTATAAAAAAGGAGAAATTGATCTTCCATTGATAGCAAGAAAAACAGCTCATGCTGTAGCAGATTGTTTTAATATAGATCGAAGAGGTTATTTAAGAGAAGGTTATTGGGCAGATTTATTCATCGCTGATTTGGAAACATCAACCACTGTAAAAAAAGAAGATTTATTTTATAAATGCGGTTGGTCTCCATTAGAAGGAATGAAGTTCCCTGCAAAAATTGAAAAAACCTTTGTTTCAGGAAATCTCGTATTTTCAAATGGCAAAATAATTAATGAAACAAAAGGACATAGACTTAAATTTAATCGGGATTAATGTTAAAACCCTATTTTAATATTAATTTAATAGAAGCTGGCTTAGATGAAGTTGGAAGAGGCTGCCTGGCAGGTCCAGTTGTTGCTGCCGCAGTCATTTTACCTAAAAACTTTTCCCACCCACTGTTAAACGATTCCAAACAGCTAAATGAGAAAGAAAGAAAAATAGTTAAAAAACTGATTATTGAAGAGGCTATTGACTATTCAATTTCAGAAATAAGTGCTGAAGAAATAGATAAAATAAATATTCTAAAAGCAAGTATTAAAGCAATGCACCTTTGTATCGATAAATTAAAAGTTAAACCTGAACATTTATTGGTCGACGGAAATCGGTTTTACGCCTACCCTTTGATACCACATACTTGTATTATTAAAGGAGATGCAAAGTTCCAATCCATTGCTGCCGCATCTATACTGGCTAAAGAATATAGAGATGATTTAATGAAAAATATGGCCAAAAAATACCCTGGCTATGCTTGGGAAAAGAATATGGGTTACCCTACAAAAAAACACAAGGAGGGAATAAAAAAAATTGGACTATCCCCATTACATCGTTTAAGCTTTAAATCAAATTAGAAAGGAAATAAAAAAACTTTATTAAATTGAAAAAAAATATCTAAATGAAAAATTTTATCAATATTCTATTTATAATAATTTTTACCTCCTCATTTTCGGTTGCTCAAAGCCTAAACTCTCGAGTTTTAAATAATGATATTGATTTAAATTCTCTTTCGAAAGAATTTGATCTAAAATTTAAGAAGGATTTAGAAAAAGCTAAAAAATTAAATATTAAATTAATTGATACATTGGGTAAGGATAAACTTCTTTACCTAAATAGTATTACTAAAGAAGGAGAGCCACTTTACTTGACTAATTTTTCAACCACCAAT
>JBJOIA010000309.1:0-4404 GCA_046047395.1 Bacteroidota bacterium
CCCCAAAACCCCAAAACCCCAGAAATATGAAATTTATTTTTATCATAATAATGATAACTTTTTCAAATGTTAATTTTAATTTCTCTTTAGATTCTTTTTTCTCTTCTCTATGCATTCAAAATTTTTTAGTCCCTTTTTATTTGATCCAGTATATCTTGAAAACCTTTTTCTCGCAATTCTTTTGACTTAATATTGAAACGCTCCATTTCCGTTAAATCATTATTTCCAGTTTTTAACTTCCTCTATGGTGCCTCAATTATCCCTTCGCTCTCATAATCATCCTCTACTATTTTTGAGAGCTCAACTTTCGATTTTGATGGATTTATTTTTCTAAATTTCTTTATAGTAATTTTTTTCTTTTTAAGCTTTTAGTTTGTTTAGTGTATTGAAATATTGATTACCGATGGAGTCAAATTAAGCTAATTTAGATTCTTTTTATTATTATTATTGTAAACTTTTATGACTTCTAGGTATTGTATCTTAAGCACTGAAGGATTTTTATTCTTCTTTTTCATTTTTTTAATGAAGAGATAAATTATTGTGTTCTTATAAATCCTAAATTGTAACGAAATCTTGAATAGCTTCAGGTTGGAAATAATACTAATACAAATATTTGACCCTTGTATATGTTTGCTTCAACTTTATCTAGCATCTTTTTTTTAATCTGATATATACTAATACTGCAAAACATATTATTTTCTTAATAATGAAGTAAAAGTTGAACAAATTCATTATTCCAAATATTACTAACATAGAATACCCAAATTTTTCTTTCATACTTTATTGTTGCACGAAATCAGAAAATAGCATCATATTGAAGCAGCTTAGCTAAACAAAGATTTCATTTACTATCTCAATATCGTTTAATTATTTGCTTACTAGAGGTCTATAATATCCTTGATATATCATTATTGCTAAGTTTAATAGGTTAAGTAAAACTATCTGAATTACAGGCCAGTCATAGAGGCAAAATGAGATGAAGAGAAATAGAGATCTTCGAGCTGCAAAGAACATATTGTAAAGAAGGCAAGCTACGCTTGATAATCTTGAGTTTTCATACAGGATTGACCAGTGAACTTTGAATTCATTGCTTTCTAAAACTTCTCGAGGTTAAATGCTTATCCATATTATAATGATTGGTAGAATTATCCCCAAAAATATGAAAAGAATAATTGTAATCGAAAGGTTTTAAATATTTACTTCATGATCTTTTAAAATGAGGTAGCCAGCAATTTAGAACTCAATATAGCCCTCTATAAAGATTAGGAACAGTTCTTAAAAAAACACTTGTGAATACATTTTATGGTAAAATTTATCAAATTTTTACGGAAATCTTTTACTCAAAGGTCTGAGTATTGTAAAAGTTAAAAAGACTTTAAATACATAGTAAGCCATAATTACAGGCATAGATCCCAGATTTTCCAGTAAACTGTGCGAATCAATACCAATACTTTATGATTATTAAGGAATATTCACTGAATTGTTATCTTTATCTTTATTATTTCCTATCTAAAACATGAGCTATCGCCAATCGATCTCATCTAATAAATCAAATATAATTATTGGAACAATTACTGAGAATACTTTAAGGGTTAGGGCTGGGAATGGCACATTAAAAAGTGGAAGGTATATTATTAGTTGCATTGGATTAATCATCATTAAGAAAAAATTGAGAATTCCTGTAAGTAGCAAATTTATAAGGATAACTGAAAGCTGAGTTGTTCTTAGTGAACTCTTGATAATACTTGCAGCTTCTGACACAAAATTTGTTAATTTATCTCTTAAAATTTAACGGACAATTGTCTTTTCTAATGTTCTATTTTCGACGTTTTACCTTATGAGAGCCTCATCTCTAATGTGAAGAACTAAGCTGTCATATACTCTGCCAGGAGAAATGAATGAAGCATTCGTGAAGTTTAGCTAAATTGTTAATCGCTTGCCATCAAAAAATTGAGTCTGCCAAGTTAAGTTAGAATTTGAAATGTTGAATGTATCTTCTTTATTTCTCTAATCCCTCAATTTAATGTAGATATCGATTGAAGAGCTATTTAATTCAGAATTATTTTGAACTTACATATTGAATAAAATTTAAACTTTACCGTACTCATCTATTTATATAATTTTAGCACTACAATTAAATTTTTTTACGTTTAGCTGTTAATTTTAGTCTTTTTAATTGAAAATTGTAAAATTCTTGAGAATACTCACCTAGAGAAAATAGAGTTCACTTTCTAAAAGCTATTCGTCAAAAAGTTGAATTTAAAGATCATATGTGCCGTAATAGTTCTAAATATCCCCCAAACTGAAAATGATTTTATTAAGTCCTTCATCATAACTCATCAGCTTATTTTCTTATTCTCTGAATGGTTTGGCTTCCTGGATATTCATAGAAGAATTCCTATAAATAATTTCTGGCCCAAAATTTTTCTAAGAGCTTATAACTACTTTGAAAATGCCCATACCCTTCTCATCATTAATTTTAGGTAAAGCTATTTCGAAATTAGGAGTAAAAAAAGCAAACTTTGATTTATTAAATTCATCGAAAAATGGAGGAAAGTTGATATTTGGTCTTTTGATTACTTTGAACTCTATTGGTATATCAAACTTTGAGGAATTTTGCCAGGTTTCTACCCTCAAAAATAGGTTTTTTTAAGTTATTTATTTGAGACTGGATTGTAATATTGAGCCTTATTTCACAAAGATATCGTTTTCTGCATAAACTTACTTTTTATCGTTTAAAATCTTGTATAATCCCGAAATCGGACAATTTTGGCTTGTTGATTTAAGATCATCAATGTATTATTGTATATCTAGCTGAATTTCTTTATTTTCTTAGAATTATACAATTTTAATGACATTTATTTTTGCAGAGATTATTTATTCGAGCCCGCATACCTCTATTTCAAGTTTGAGCGATTTTTTTATTAAGCCATGAGTAGTATGCACTAAATATAGAGAAACAGCTTTGAATGGGTAATTCAACATAATTCTCAATTATGGATCAGGACTGGTCATAATTTAATTTGTGCTTGAATATACTTCAGTCAATTATTCGTCTTTGAAAAAATTGAAATTATATGGATTTTTACAGGAAATGTGCGAATCTTCATTTGCGAACTCTAATTCAAAAAGTTTTGAGAAAAAGTCATCGTATGAAAATTATTTAATTTTTGTTTCTTAAAATGTGTGGTTATAAACTAATTTGATTGTCTCATTGCCTAATTGACCAAATTTAAGCGATTCAAGTCCGCAAATATAAATGTCAAATTATTGAGGGATGAGATTATAAAACCCTTGGGAGGTGATTCCTTTAATATATAAAGATTTCTTTGCCATAGCATTGGCAGTATTTGTTTGAATCACGCTACTCGATGGAGAATTGAAGTTAAGTAAACTAATCGTTAGATCTATCCATGGGTTGCTGAAAGTGATATCACTGAATCCTTAAAAATAAACCGGTAAGCAGGATAATTCTGTGCTCACAAATAACGAATCGATGGAATTATAGTTTTAAAGCCCACTCTATCTATGATAGACTAAAGTCAAAGTCTCAACAACTGGAGCTATTTCGCATACAATCCTTATATTAATCTGATTTGACACTGTAATCACTGATGAGTCTTTTTACCATTATACTGAAATATAAAATTAGAATGTGTCCAAAACAAAGTATGGAATGTTAATTGAAATTGTACCTGGAGATGGAGTTGTTGGAGCTGTTATAGAGATCCCATTATGGTTATAAGGAATCAATCCTTGTTAATCTGATGACAAAATGTAGTTTAGAGCACAATATGTCGCCCCTGAGCCTTAATGATTGTTGATTAACTCAGTAAATGTAATTTACTTCGTAAGTCCGGTTGATGTACTATCAAGAAAGAATGATTTTGAATAACTATCATCGAGATCTGGGAATAACAAAGGCATATTAATTTTTTCAGCTCTGCAGTCAACACTAATTGCTGTCCATGGACTTCTCAAAATTTATCCATCATCAAATTTCCAGAATAATAAGAATATATCTGAAGAAAACGAACTTGAAGTATCAATTGTTATTTAATTACATGATCCAGTCGTTGAATATATATCTGTAGTGTCGCATTAAGAAGCAGTTATCTAGGAAATGCCCCAACTGACATAGATAGGTCTACAGTCAGGATAGATTATAAAATCAAAGCAAGTCTAAATTAGATTTGAGCATCCTGTGTAAAACTAATCTTTTGGTTCTGGAAGAGGATAATTTACAAAACCCCCTCCATCTCCAATTGCTATTTTCGACAGTTAATTTCTGTAATCTGGCAGGGCTTCTGCGTCTACCCATTAACAAGCTCTTGTTGCTAAAATTTAGGCAAATATTTTAAACATTTTATATTTTCAATTTTATGGGGTTTTGGGGTTTTGGGG